>CAZXMD010000042.1:0-11751 GCA_964641635.1 uncultured Candidatus Finniella sp.
ATGCGTCTTGACATTTCTCAAATTCTTTTTTAAATAAAAAAGGTATCAAAATAAACCCAGAAGAATTCATGATAAAGCACAAACTTCTAATACCTATTCTTGTCCTTATATTTTCAGAATTGTCGGATTCTCTTGGAACTGAACCTCAAGATTTTTTGAATTTTCAAGATTCGAAGAATTCCTTATGTTTTGCTCCGGTCTCTGATGATGGTTCGACGGAAAAAATAGACGAAAATATATCTAGATTCAAGGCAGAATTGATCTGCCTAGAGGGTCAATGGAGGCATTATGACAAGCTTTGGGAAACGCTCGATAGATTGAAAGAAGAAGAAAATGGTGATCTTTTTAAATCACTGGACGTTGGGATGTTATGCAAGCAGCACGAAAAAGTTTTATGGGGGATGATTGGTCTAAAGGAAAAGATTTATGAGTTGGAATCCAGAAAATCCCAGTTAATCAATTAGAAATGTCGCTTCAATTTCCACGGCAGCGCCGAGAGGAAGAGCATTCACGCCAACGGCGGCGCGCGCATGGCGGCCGGCGTCCCCAAAAACCTCAACCATAAGGTCTGAAGCGCCGTTAATAACTTTAGGTTGGTCTGTAAAGTCTGGTCCACAATTGACGAACCCACCAAGGCGTACGCATTGTTTGACGCGAGCTAGGTCGCCACTGCAAGCCGCTTTCAATTGGGTTAGGATGTTAATGGCGCAAAGGCGGGCGGCTGCCTGTCCCTCTTTCAGGGACAAACCTTGACCGACTTTGCCTTTAAAGGCCACGTCCCCTCCTTGTAAGGGGAGTTGTCCCGATATAATCACCATATTTCCTACAATTACATACGGCGCATAGTTAGCTACGGCTTGTTCAGGTTTTGGCAGGATGATTTTGAGAGAGGCCAGTCTTTGGTCGAAAGACGTCATGATCTCCTCCTGGTAGGTTACTTAAGCTTCTTTTCAAGCCAATGTATATCATAGTCCCCTTGCCGGATATCCGGATCATCTGCGAGTATACGGTGCAAGGGAAGGATCGTCTCAATGCCATCGATGACATATTCCCGCAATGCTCGTTCCACCCGCTTCAGACATTCTTCACGGGTATCCCCATAGACAACGAGTTTGGCCACCAGGCTGTCATAATGTGGCGGCACATGGTAGCCCTGATAGAGATGGCTATCGATACGCACCCCCCAACCACCGGGCGCATGGTAGCCTGTGATTTCGCCGGGTGAGGGTATAAAGGTTTCGTGATGTTCGGCATTAATGCGGCACTCGATGGCATGGCCTGTAAATGTGATATCCTCCTGGCGAAATGACAGAGGGAACCCTGCCGCAACTTTAATCTGTTCCTTGACCAGATCAATGCCGGTAATCATTTCTGTAATGGGATGTTCGACCTGGAGGCGGGTGTTCATTTCCATAAAGAAGAATTCCCCATCTTCATACAAGAATTCCAGGGTTCCAACGCCCCGATACCCCATTTTCCTGATGGCTTTGGTCACAATCTTGCCCAGTTCAACACGCTTTTCAGGCGTTAATCCCGGAGATGGCGCTTCCTCCCAAATCTTTTGATGGCGGCGCTGGATGGAGCAATCCCGCTCTCCTAAGTGCACAACATTACCATAAGAATCAGCCAGAATCTGGACTTCAATGTGACGGGGCTTTCGTAAATACCGTTCCATGTAAACCTGGTCATTACCAAAATTGGCTTTCGCTTCTGCTCGCGCTAGGCGTAATGCCGACGGCAGTTCTTCAGCCGTGTTGGCAACTTTCATTCCCTTCCCGCCACCACCACTGGTGGCTTTGATGAGAAGCGGATAGCCAATGGCTTGGCCAAGCTCAATGGCTTCTTCATCCGTATCAATGCCCCCTTCGGATCCAGGAACAACGGGGATGCCAAGCTCAATCATAGTCTTTTTGGCTGTAATCTTATCGCCCATCATGGTAATGTGTTCCGGCGTGGGCCCAATGAACGTGATGCCATGTTCTTCAACCATGCCGGCAAACGCTGCATTTTCCGATAAAAACCCAACACCGGGGTGAATGGCGCTGGCGCCGGTAATGTCTGCTGCACTAATTAAGGCAGGCATTTTCAGATAACTATCCCGTCCGGAAGGGGGCCCGATACAGACACTCTCGTCAGCCAGGCGCACATGCATGGATGTGGCATCCGCAGTTGAGTGAACGGCAACGGTTTTAATGCCCATTTCACGACATGCCCGTTGGATACGCAAGGCAATTTCGCCACGATTGGCAATCAGAATCTTGTCAAATAGCTTTGCTTCAATTGGAGCTGGGGGTGTCATAAGGGATACCGTCATAAGAATTATTCAATTATCATCAAAGGTTCGCCGTACTCAACAGGACTTGCATCTTGTGTAAATATTTTAAGAACTTTTCCGGCGCTGGGTGATTTAATAGGATTCATAACTTTCATGGCCTCAATAATCATCAATGTTTGACCAACACTCACCGTATCCCCAACCTTGACAAAGGCGGTGGCGCCAGGTTCTGCGCTCATATAGGCCGTCCCAACCATGGGCGATTTGACCGTTCCTGGATGATCATTCGGAACCACAGCAGCAGGGGCGACAGTAGGTGCGGAAACCGGCTCAGCAACCGCTACCGTGTGAGAAGGAGCAACAACCGTTGCCGTTTGGATGTTGCCGCCTCGAGAAACCCGTATGCGGCGGCCATCATCTTCATATTCAATTTCTGTTAATTTTGTATCAACAAGAATTTTTGCAAGTTGACGAATAGCATCCCCATCAACAGTAAACTTTGCAGCCATGGATAATGGAACCCTTATTATTTTGTCAAAAAATGATATCTTCTATGGCTAAGATATACCTGTTTGTCGGCAAGTCTGCAACCTTTCCCTTTAGTCGGTCTTTTAAAAACCCAAAAGACAGGGCATATTACCCTTTGTTAATGACGCGTAGCCAGGCCGCCCAATCACGGGCTCCAAGATCCTTCTCAAAGCTCAAGAGATCCTTGACAGACCGCTCGCAGGTTGCAGGCGATAATGTTAAGGGTTTTGGGTTCATTGCCAACGTCAAGCACTGAGTTTGACAAGCTTTTTCCAGATGATAGGTGTAAAACAAGGCCTCCTGGATTGTGCGTCCACACGTAATGGAACCATGATGACGAAGCAATAGCACGAATTTATCTGCCAAATCATGGGTGAGTTTCTGTCCTTGGGTTGCGCCCTCTAAGGCAAGGGAATCATAATTGTGATAGGCTGTTCTTTCATAAAAGTGAAGCGCCCATTGGCTTAACGGTAACAACCCTTCCTTCAGGGAAGATACGGCGACGATGGCAGGGGTATGGATATGAAAAATCGCCTGAATGTCAGGGCGGGCTTGATAAATTGAGCCATGAATCACGTATCCTGTCCGGTTAACATGGCGTTCTTTGCCTTCTACAATATCACCCGACTGGGAAACGGTCAAAAGAGACTCCGCTGTCGCTTCTTCAAACCGGTACCCAAAGGGAAATATGTGAAAGAGTTGAGGGTCGCTTGCACGAACTGACAAGTGGGTATAGGTGTGATCATCCAGCCCTAAATGGGCGAGAATACGATAAGCAGAGGCTAAATCATTTTTTTTATGGTCAGACATGGTTTTTCCTTTCTATAAAGGGCGTGTCTATAGGTGTGCCGTAAGAAAAGAAATTTGTCAAAGAGGATTAAATACCATGAAATGCATCAGGTTTCCACCTCTTACCTATAGATTTTGATTGACTCTTCATGATAATTTCGTATTGTGTGAACCATAGTGGTTTTATCCGGGCCTGTAGTTCAGTTGGTTAGAACGCACCGCTCATAACGGTGTTGTCGTAGGTTCGAGTCCTACCGGGCCCACCAATTTCCAAATCGCGATAGCAACCATGTGAGGATTTTTAAGAGTATAAATCATAAAAGGGGTCATTCAATAGTTTAACCACTATTCTTAATCTTCAAGCCGCCTATTAAGCTTCCCATGAACTCTTGCCGTTCCCATTGATCTTCTTTACTATCTGATCATTAATGGGAGAATTGCATGGCGCTTAACGGTGGATTTTTTACCCTCCTCGTACAACGACGGTTTGCTCCCTTATTCTTCACTCAATTCCTGGGCGCCTTTGTTGATAATGTCTTCCGCAGCGCCCTGGTTATTCTCGTCACGTACCATGAAACCCTGGCACATGGTTATAACAAACGTCTGATGGTAACGTTCATTGGGGGGCTTGTCATTCTGCCCTTCTTTCTATTTTCCAGCCTTGCGGGCCAACTGGCCGACCGATATGAAAAATCCCGGCTCGTGATGATCATAAAAACCCTTGAGATGGGCGTGATGGCGATGGGTGTCTATGCTCTATTCTCCCACTCGTTGATGCTTTTAATGCTGGTGCTGTTTTTAAACATGACCCAGGCGGCTTTTTTTGGGCCCCTGAAATATAGCCTCCTTCCCGTATATTTAAAGGGGGGAGAAATTATTACCGGAAATGCCCTGATTGAAAGCAGCACATTCGTCGCTATTTTGCTGGGATCAATCTTTGGAGGCATAGCTGTTGCTATGCCTCATTATAGTCTGCATATCATCAGCGGGATCCTTGTGATATCTTCCCTCATTGCTTGGATATCCAGCTGGTATTTGCTGAAAGCCCCGTCCTCAGATCCAAAATTGAAGATCAACCCGAACCTCTATGCCACCACTCTCAATATTATTCGGGCAACCGCCCGTGACCGAACCCTGTTTTTGTCCATCATCGGCATCTCCTGGTTCTGGGTTGTGGGGGGGATTTTTTTAACCCAGATTACCACTTATGGAAAAGATGTCATTGGGGTTAATCAGCATGTTGCAACGTTCTTTATGGTTCTTTTTACTCTTGGTATCGGTCTTGGGTCATTCTTGTGCAGAACATTGAGCAAAGGAAAAGTCGATCCCCGCCACATTCTGTGGGGAGCCGTTGGCATGACTCTGTTTATTCTGGATCTCGTTATTGCCAGCAATCTGATTGACCTGACAAACCCAGACGCCATCGGCATCTACCAGTTCCTCTTTCATAGTCCCCATTTGGGTAATAACTGGCGCATCATTTTTGACCTGATGATGATAGCCGTTTGTGGGGGGCTGTATACGGTTCCTCTTTATACGTTGCTTCAGGTAGAATCTGATCCTAAATTCAGGTCTCGCACCATTGCCGCTAATAATATTATGAATTCCTTTTTTATGGTCATGTCGACGCTCGTGAGTATGGTTCTGGTTGCGCTACATATGTCCATTACAAACATTTTTCTGGTAACGGGCCTGTTGAATATCTTTGTGATGCACCGCATTTCTCGGTTGGTGCCGGAGTCCATTTTACAGATTTTTCTGCAAGGCTTTTTAAAGCTCCTGTTCCGCGTTGATGTTAAGGGAATGGAGAATTTTTACGCCTCCGGTAAACGGACCCTGATCATTGCAAATCATACGTCTTTCCTTGACGGAATGTTGATTTTTGCTTTTATTCCTGATCGTCTCAACTTTGCTATTTACAGTTATTATGTGAACAAATGGTGGATTCGGGTGATGAGATCGAGCATTAATTTATTTCCCCTTGATCCAACCAACTCTATGACTACAAAACATCTCATCGAGTTTTTGCGCCAGGATCGTAAATGTGTCATCTTTCCCGAAGGACGTATCACCGTAACGGGATCTCTCATGAAAATTTATGATGGCCCGGGCATGGTTGCAGACCGGGCAGGCGCCACCATATTGCCTGTTCGAATTGAAGGCGCTCAATATTCTTTCTTCTCTCATTTGCGCGGTGTCGTTCGCCGGAAACCATTCCCAAAAATTACGCTCACCATTTTACCACCCCAAATCATCACTGCTGATCCGAATTTAAAGGGCAAAGAGCGCCGCAAAATCATGAGCAATAAGGTGTATGATATTATGGTTGGTATGGTGTTTGAAACGTCTTCTTATCATTCAATCCTCTTTCATTCGTTTGTTGAAGCTGCCAAAACCCATGGTATGAGGCGGAAAACCGTGCCCGGTGAGCGTGTTGGCATTATGCTGCCGACTTCCATTGCTTCCCTTGTCAGTTTCTTTGCTCTTCACAGCATTGGGCGCGTTCCAGCCCTATTGAACTTTTCTATGGGATCTCAAAGTTTGATAGATACAAGCAATCTGGCCCGTATCCGGTGGATCCTCACTTCCCGTAAGTTTGTGGAAATAGGCCGACTGGAAGAAACCGTCGAAAAGCTGTCCGAAAAAGTCCAGGTACTCTATCTGGAAGATGTGAAGGAGCAAATTTCCAGAGCAGCAAAGGGGAAAGGTTTACTATCCGCCTTCTTCCCCTACCTCGCCTCCCGTCACCATCTGCGCCTTATAAAGCCTGAGGATCCGGCCGTGATCCTGTTTACTTCCGGATCGGAAGGTATCCCTAAGGGCGTTGCCTTAAGCCATGTGAACATCAATGCCAACCGTTTTCAGGTGACATCTTCCATTGATTTTAATCCCCAGGATGTGGTGCTGAATGTCCTGCCCATGTTCCACTCTTTCGGGTTAACGGGTGGAACGTTAGTGCCCCTGCTAGAAGGAATTCGAAGTTTTTATTATCCCTCTCCCCTTCATTACCGTATGATTCCTGCAACCGCTTATGACATTAACGCAACCATCTTTTTTGCAACGGATACCTTCCTGAGCCGATACGGACGTCTCGCTCATCCGTACGATTTTTTTGCAACACGATATGTATTTGCGGGAGCTGAAAAGCTGCAACCGGAAACGCGTTCCTTGTGGATTGAGCGCTTTGGCATCCAAATTCTTGAAGCTTATGGTACAACAGAAACCGCCCCCGCCTTGTCTTTGAACACCCGAATGCATAATAAAGTAGGAAGTGTGGGACGCTTCTTGCCTGCCATTTTTTACCACCTCAAACCTGTGGAAGGCATTCCTAATGGCGGAGAATTATTTGTCAAAGGCCCTAATGTTATGCTGGGGTACATCAATGCTGAAACGGGCAGAATTAACCCAACATCAAGTGATTTTGGAAAGGGCCCTGAAAAAGGGTGGTATGATACAGGAGACGTCGTTACTGTCGATGACCAAGGGTTTGTCACCATCCAGGGGCGCGTGAAGCGTTTTGCCAAAATTGGAGGAGAAATGATTTCCCTCGTTGCCATTGAGGAGCGTCTGAATGCCCTCTGGCCCAACCATCGCCATGTCTTGTTCTCTTTTCCAGATTCCCGAAAAGGGGAACAGCTTGTTCTCTTAACGACAGGATCTATGAACAGGGAAGATCTGGCGCACCACCTAAAAAATCAAGGATTAACAGAATTAAATTTTCCCCGAAAAATTATCCATACGGATAGTATTCCTCTCCTGGCAACAGGAAAGGTCGACTTCCGGGGGGCCAAGGTTCTTGCTGAAACCCTCATGAATAGGGGGGAGAATACATAAAAAGGAGTCCCTATAAGGGACTCCTTTTTCTTAAGAAAATACTTCTTGGTTCCATTAATAACGAATATTCCTACCCATTCTCTTCCCAAATCGTTTTCCAGTCAAAGCAGGGAGGCAGGGTCACTTCAAACTGGGCATGACCAGCTACGGCTGGAATAGGGCAAAATCCGGGAATATGCTGAAAGAGCAGGTTTGTTGTTTTTGATTCCGCACCTAATTGGCGGTTTTTGCGGTCTCCCACATATTTTGTATTCTCAAAATACTTCCAGTAGGATTTTACAACATCACTGTGCATAAACAAAACGTGAGTTGCATGGTTCATGGTTCGCCAATGACGGTTTTTTCCAGCGATGATATAGGACGGATAATGGGTGTGGTAAAGGAAGTCACACTCCTGGGGATGTAAAACCAGGTGGCTGCCTGTTTGCTCAACCATTTGGCGGTAAAAATTCCACATTTCCATAATGGCACAAGGTTCGTGCAAATAGTCATCTTCACAGAAATAGCATAAGGAGTTCAATGATTTTGAAAGCTCAAATTGCTCACGCAGTGATTTGCCTTGGCCTGTTTCCCGTGTGGTTTGAATTTTCCAAGGGCATTGAAGCTCAGTACATAATTCCTGGATTTTTGTAAGATATGGGGCGTCTGAATGGTCATCTAAAATAATGACTTCAATGTTATGCCCACCGTCTTGATGGAATGCATAATTGATAGACCGGATTGTCGACCTCAAACATCGGTAAACGGTTTCGGACATACTTCCCCCAGTAAAACGGGGCCTCGTGTCCACATTCCGGTTGGCGCGCAAACACGTGCGGATAAAAACGACAAGTTTATCAAGATCACCAGTAACCGTTTGTTTGTCTTGATCAAAAGCCTTATAAACAGTTTTTAAATGAATATCTGGTTGGTTTTTAAGGGGCTGTAAAGTAAGTTTTCCAGCCTTTTTTAAATCATAGCCGAATACTTTGAAAGTTCTTTTGAAGATGCGTAAAAATTCATTCATTTATAGATACATATCTGACATGGGGTTATACCGGATTCTAGGTTTACAACAAAGAAGCAGGCGGGTCAAAGTTTTATGTCATTTTGCTTTCTACGGATAACGCTTTAGGTTGGTGAAGTGAAAATTTCCTGACACCTATGGATAAATCTATCTAGGCGCATCTGAAAAGCTTCTCCCGCAGGACGGTGCAAGGCCAGAATTCGGTAAGGGGAGGGTTCAGGCTGCCAGGAAACGGGGTGCAATCCCGCCTTCTTTGCCAGAAAATCTGGTAAGAACCCAACTTCCTGTGAGTCAGCGCAAATGTCTGCGATGAGTGACCAGCTTGGGATGCGTGCTTTCACTTCCAGGCGTTTTTTATAAACCTGTTCCCACCGCTGCATCAGACTTAAAACCTCTATCTGGTTTTCAGGTAGGATCACTGCTTCCAGAGGCTTTTTAGAGGGTTCTCTGGAAGATGCCGCATAAAGCTGAAAGGATCCTGTACCCACTTCAACAGATGTCACCCCGTCCCAAGGCGCGTTGTCGAGAACAAGGGCGATATCTGCTTCATCCATCAATATAGCACCATAAGCGCTATCGGGCCGCATGAGGGTGAGATCGATAGATTCAACGGATAAGAGCGACGGAATAGCAACGCGCGCGATGGCGTGTGTTGTTGCAACGCGAATAGGTCGGGGCGCATCTGTTGCAATGGTATCGCGGAACTGTTTCAGCCACGCTTCGGCTTTTGGCACAAGAAGCTGTTCCCTCAGAAGTTAAGCGGAACTGTTTTTTCTCATGGGTACAAAGGGGGCGCTCAAAAGCAGACTCTACGCGAACAATAGCTGCACTTGCAGCGCTTTGGCTCAAATTATGGAATGAAGCGGCTTTCCCAAGGCTTTTTAAATGCGCCGCCGTTATGAATAACTCTAAATCAACAATACGTAGGTAACTTAGTAAACGGTTCATGTTTTTTAAATCCATATTTGTTTTGCCGATATGTAATATCAATTGTATCGACAATACAAATATGGATCAATGAATTATGATCCCACTAAATATAGATCAGAAATGATGATGAATTAATGAGAGCCCAGGAAAAAATTTTACATGTATTGATGCGCATATGTCGGTTTAATTTCGGGGTCTTCGAAAAAGAAGAATTCAAAAAATTTTTGCGTATGGGACTTATTTTTGCCCTCATCATAGGCATCTATTGGACATTGAGGCCGTTGAAAGATTCTCTGTTTATCCAGCTTGTTGACAAGATGCAGCTTCCCTACGCCAAGACAATTTCTGTGCTGGCTTTGCTCCCTCTGGTGATGTTTTATACAAAGTTGCTAGAGGCAACATCGCGGGAAAAAATGTTAACTCTCTTGCCCCTGTTTTACGGTATTGCCATTTTAGGATTTAGTGCGGCCATGTTCTTTGCACAAGCCCCTGCTGAAGAGATCGCTGCGCGCTCTATGGTCTTTTTGATAGCCACTAAAATTTTGGGATATCTCTGGTACCTGTTTGTCGAGAGTTTTGGGTCGCTTGTTGTCGCCCTTTTTTGGGCTTTTGCAACAGACACGACAGAAGCGCCTTCAGCAAAAAGGGGCTTCCCTTTGGTCGTGACCATGGGACAAATGGGTGGCGTCATCTGCCCTTACGGGATTGGGGGCCTCCCTTACCGTCTTGGCTTCGTGACCGACACGCTTTCCATGATAATCCTTGGGCTTCTCAGCCTTAGCATTATTCTTCTGGTTCGATACTTTTTAAAAGCAACACCGAGTCATCTTCTTGTCTCTTTTCAGGGAGAGAATGAAGAACAAAAAACAGAGCAAGAACCTGGCTTTTTGGAAGGGTTGAAGCTCATGTTAGCCCACAGATATCTCATCGGTATCTTTGCATCGAACTTTATTTATGAGCTTATCGTGACGATATTTGATTTCAACTTTAAACTGGCGGCCGGGATAGCCTACTCAGGGGTGGCGCTCAGCAATTACTTAAGCCTCTATGGGTCAAGCGTCAATATCGTTTCCTTGGCCTGTTTGCTCCTCGGAATCAGCAATGTGACGCGTTTCCTGGGAATTGGCGTTGCCCTGGCGGCAATGCCAGTTATCGTGGGGTTCGCCTTGTTCGGGTTTTTAACAATGGATTCATTGTCCTTCCTGTTTGCCTTGATGGTTGGCTCAAAAGCCATTAACTATGCTCTGAATGGGCCTGCCTTGAAGCAGTTATATATTCCAACGACGTCGGATGTCCGCTTTAAAGCACAAGCATGGATTGAGACTTTTGGGTCCCGCGCATCCAAAGAAGCCGGTTCCATTTTTAATATGGCGCTCAACCCATTACAGGCAATTTTTGGGGCTGTTGCGGGAAGGGCCCATTATCTTACTTTAAGCGGGGCTATTGGATTTCCGCTCCTTGCTGTGTGGTTGATGGTCGCCTTGTATTTAGGAAGGAATTTCAGCAAAGCCATAAGCGAGAAAAAAGTTATCTGCTAGGGGGGTTTCCCGCTATAATCCAGAAAAAGGTTTTACAAGCGTGAAGGGATTAAAGCGATGGTTGATGACGTTATGATCCGTCAGGCCCAGAAGTCTGATGTCGCAGTTATGGTTTCTCTTTCCCATCAGAAGCGCCGGTCTTATGAGAAAGCACATCCTCAATTTTGGCGGTATGCAACAGGAGCAGAAGACGCACAAACTAAATGGTTTGAAGAATTGCTGGGCAAACATGACCATATTCTTTTGGTTGCTGAATCAAAAGATAAGCTTCTAGGGTTTGTCATTGGACGCCTTATGTCATCACCAGAAGTTTATGATCCTGGCGGGTTCACTTTAATGATCGATGATTTTTGCGTGGAATCACTGCCGGATTGGGCGGTGGTTGGCAAAAATCTTTTTTCTAGGATCAAAGAATTGGCCAAATCTAAGGGAGTTGTCCAGATTGTTGCAGTCACGGGACATCACGATGAAAGAAAGCGCCAATTCCTCCAAAGCCTTGGTCTTACCATAGCCTCGGAATGGTATGTGGGAGGGCTGGAATGATGGAACTTGAGGATAGGGTTGAAAAATAAGATGACCGAGAATCTTGAAGAATATGCGGATCCCCAACTTTATGATACTGAATATGGGGACTACAGAGGTGATTTTGATCTTTATCTAGATCTTATTAAGACAGGAACGGTTCTTGACCTTGCCTGTGGGACGGGTCGCTTAACGATTCCTTTTGCCGAAAAGGGCCTGAAAACCGTTGGACTTGATGCGTCTCAAGCCATGCTCACCCTTGCCCAAGAAAAAAGTCAAAATCTTCTTATTGAATGGGTTCATGGAGATATCCGCCATTTTCAGCTTAA
>CAZXMD010000043.1:0-11631 GCA_964641635.1 uncultured Candidatus Finniella sp.
AAGGCGCTGTTGTTACCTGCACGATTACCGAAGTTTCCGACAAGGGAATTGAAGTATCAGTCAGTGACAACATGAGCGGCTTTATCAAAAAGGTCGATCTGTCAAAAGAGCGTTCCGAGCAGCGCCCTGACCGCTTTGCCGTTGGAGAAAAAGTTGACGCAAAAGTTGCGTCCATCGATAGAGCCAGCCGCAAGGTCATTTTGTCCATCAAATCCCGTGAGATTGATGAAGAAAAACAGGTCATGTCAGAGTTCGGTTCTTCTGACAGCGGAGCGAGCCTCGGCGACATTTTAGGCGCTGCCATGAGCAAAGCAAAAGCGAAGGCAAAAGAAGCACCTAAAAAAGAAGTAGCGCCAAAGGAAAAGGCGCCTGCTGCAAAGAAAGCCTCTGCCGACAAAGCAGAAAAAGCTCCAACCGCTAAAAAAGCTCCAGCGAAAAAGCCGGCTGCCAAAAAATAGCAAGAGAGGGATTAAGGTAAACAGCGTTGCTGAATATCTTAATCCCTTAATTATTTACGGCTTTTTTAGGTACTTTTTACTGGAACACTTGAGATTACAAAAATCGCGAACCTCTGGCTTCGTTTTATAATCTTCTTCATTACACCCATAAGCGCAAAATGCCCGAAAGCATTTCTTTTCCGAACGGTGAGAGGCTTTTGTTGGTAAGCAAGATTTTGCAATTTCTAAATTTGACGCGCAGTTTAAACGGTTACATACTTGTTCATCATTATCATTTTGCAGGAGTTTCTCAATTTTTTGAGCAGAATATAATTTTCCTTTTGACTTGCGCTTCTTATGCCTGCGCTTCCGGGATTTGTGTCTCTTAGGTTTACGTTTCTTTGCTTTCAGATGCCTTTTCTTCTTATGAACTTTTTTGAGGTAGGAACTGCCATCTTCCCTGAAAGCAAGAGAAGTTACGCCTGTTGCCAGGCTCTCCCCAACTACGATATAACCAAGCAGCAGCGCTAATAATGCTAACCGAACCATTTCCTACCCTTGCCCCTCCAGTTTTTAGCGTCATATTCCCTATCCCCTTGATCCTAGACAAAAAAAGTTAACATCGTCCTGAAGATACGAAAAATAACGTATCTGTCTTGTAAGAAATACATTCTGGCATATAGACCCTTCCAAAATAGTTTGGGTTTGGATACAATTATCTGTATCGCAAATAAAATAAATTGGATACACATGAGGAAAATGTCCAGTGTTCATGCACTTAAGAAACAACGTGATCTTTCAAACTATCTGCCTCTTATGCTTCTTGTTAATTGGCTTAGGCTGTCTCGGTACTGAAGAACAAATTTATCAAGAGATAACTCCTCTTCATCATTCAAATGTTTCCACTACTGAATCCTCAACTGCTGATCCAAAGACTAAGGCAACTTTTGATGATGGCCGACTTAAGTCGGCTCTGGTGTTGTGTAAAAATTATCAAAATAGTCCTCATTTTGGTTTTATAGAAACAGCTGATCAAATTTTCTTTAACACACCCGATAGTTCTAAGGTTCGTGGCGCAGGGATTATTGGTAGTATTGGTGGATTATTTCCTTCCACAGCAATGACAGGTCTCATTATATGGAGTATCGGTGATTTTTTGGGTTTTCCACCAGGAATGAAGGAGTCCATTATTTTAAGTAGTGGAATAATGATTACAACCACCCCTGTTTTTGTCAGGCAATTTTATGAAAGAGGCCAAATCATAATGGCCTGGTTTGGCGGCGAAGAAGCATTCCAGAATGAAGTGTTTAAAATAGGTGATACTCCCTCTATTCCCTTCACATATCAAAAATTGAAAATTCACCATTTCATGAATTCAATGATATTCTTTTCCTCAATCATTGAAGCTACTTTCTATACAAGCCTTATGGTTACAGCTGAAGAAAAATTTCCTGTTGCAGCAGCAATAACAGGAGCTCCCTTTTTCTTTTCTTTTTGGGAACGGTATTACGATATTGGAACACGCCACATTCATGACTTATTTAACGCACATTACTATGGAAACAAAGACTCCCGCGAGAAAAGGGATATTCTTTTGCTGATGATCAAACAATTTCAAAAAGCCGTTGCAGAAAACAGCGATTTTGCAAAAAAAAATTATAACAAAATTAGGTATGAACTTCGTCGCTTAAAATATAGCCAGAAATCTTCTTCCTCTAACACAAAGTATTACTTTGCTTTGTCTGGTCTTTTATTGAAGAGTGTAGAAGATGTTCCAGAAAGATCGCAGGAAAAATTAATAGAGGAAAATTCTGGGGAAACAGGCACTGAAGTGCCATTAACAATCAATGAATTAACGGAAGAAAACAACAAATTAAAAAGACATAGAACGCAAACTGAGAGACTGACTCCTTCTCTATCAGAAAATTTCTTAAACTATTTAAGCATTCTCACGACAGGTTGTGCTTCTGGGGGACGATTGGCCTCATCACAATATATACTAGAGGCTCTTTTGACAGCCTTATTTTCTGATGATACGGCATATACCCTTGCATGGCTTGGTGCAGGAGTGGATCTCGGTATCAGAATAGGGACGGAGTATAAAACTCAAAAAGACTTCTTTCAAAGCGGTCGCACATGGTCATGTAATAACTTCCTTGAGGCGGTCAGAAACGGCATTGGGGCTAATGCACTTGCGTATGGTAGTCTTTTTGCCCTTGCAAGGGCAATACCTGGTTTAGCCAATTTTGCAAGGTGGGGGAGTATCCCTGGATTCTTTCAGGCAGCAACTCTCTTGCCTGCTTTTGTGGGAGATGCGGTGTATTATCAGCAATTTTTGAAAGAAAAGGGCCAAAACATTCTGACTACACTCATCACAGCGATACCAAAAAAACATGGCGTAGAGTGTGGAAACTATCAACCAAGCTTCATGAAAGAGAGATCAGACTGCGGAAAATGCACAGAGGAATGGAGAAAGTGTGCTATTAGATGCATGCCAAATTCTATGAAAAAATCAATACGCCAGAATGCTCGCTATGCTTGGTTATGCAAGTGGTCTCAAAAACTCTACAACATTATACAATATTCCTGGAGTGATCAGGCGATTGAATATTTTTACAGGATAACACAAGAAGATAGCAACTTAAGGCTACCAGAAGTAAGTCGCCAAATCTTCACTTATACAGATGGTCTAACTGGGGATACCGAATCAACAGAGGAGTTATTTTGAAGCACTCCTAACATATTCCTTACTCCCCGCAAGAATTACACAATGTTCCTTGAAAGACACTTAATGGAAAACTTCCAGTAAAACTGCTAAACTTAAAATACAACTGCACATTGCGACATTTTTGTTTGTTTTTTATGCTTGCTAACATCAAACTTCCCTGGTATATATAAATTATCTCAATTTTTTGAGAAATCAATTCAAAAAATAAATAGGCTTAAGAAATAACTTGAAAGTATGATTGGGTGCTCCCATATCCATACTATGCCCAACATGAACCAAAAAATTGATCGCACAGCTTTTCGACCTGATAGTGTTGTTATAACCTTATTTATCCTGGGTGATATGACTATTACCTGTATAAATAAAATTATAATAACTCCTGATAAACTGTACTGCCCGTGTGTTGGACATTTCGACGCAGTGTCATGTTAAGTAATGACTGCTATATATATTTTAGGAGGATTTAATGACAGCTCAACGCAAACGTATCAGCGACTCACGGAATAACCGCCAAAGCTTGGCTCATGATTTACGCCTGGCTTTGATGACACAACAGCTCCAGGTTGTTTTTCAACCAAAAGTTTGCGCTCATACTCACCAAATCGTTGGCGCCGAAGTCCTGTTGCGTTGGCAGCATCCCGTCGAAGGTCTGATTTCGGCTGACCGTTGGGTTTCCATAGCCGAATCCCATAACCTCATGCGCCCCTTAACCGTATGGTTGGTTGATAAAGTTATCCATTATTTAAAAAGCGCCGGAGAGGCTGCCTTACCTTTGTCTATTAACGTATCTCCAACGATACTTGATGGAACGTTTGCCCTTCATATTATCAAGACCCTTTCTTGTGCAGAGATTTCGCCTCACTTATTAGAAATTGAAATTACCGAGGCCGCACCCGTTAAGAATATGACTAATTTAGCAAACGCGGTACGCCTCCTTCAGTCGAAGGGGCTGAAAGTCTATCTAGATGATTTTGGAACGGGCTATTCTACCATGCAATATCTGGTTGATGTGCCTGTAGACGGCGTTAAGATGGACAAGAGTTTTGTCCAGCAAGCCCCCCTCATCCCAGCGGCCCGTCTTATTTTAGGCTCTCTCATTGAGCTTGCCCATGAAATTGGCGTCACAGTTGTTTGTGAAGGCGTTGAAACTCTTGAGCAACTGGCTCTCGTAAAAAAACTGGGCGGAGAAGTCATCCAGGGCTACCTCACAGGCAAACCGATGACTCCGGAAGACTTTGCGTTGAGTATTGATGCTCCCTTATTACCTCTCCTTCCTGAGGTTACACCTGAGCTTTACAAAGTTCACGCTTCGTAAGGGCTACGTAAGCGGGAATGCCCATGGATTTAAGCTTGCTTACTTATATAATGCATAAATTCACCGTCTGGCAATTTTTCAAAGCCACTTTTTTACCCCTCACCCGCCCTTTCGCTTTGCTCAAGGTCGACCTCTCCCACAAGGGGAGAGGTAGCCACTAGCGTAGCGCTGTAGCGGGTGGGGGGTAAATTTATGGTGCTCTGCATACCCTATAGAATTGAAGGAGTTGCCAAACGGAGCATTAGAAATGTTAGGGGGCTATTTCTTCCATTTATATCGATTTAACTGCCTAACATCTTCCTCATTAGCCCTAATTTTCTCTCCATGTAATTTGTTGAAATAATTAAATATTTCTTTCCATAATACTTTCAATCCTAATGGATCTTCAATATTTACCATTGCCAATTCACCCATGCTGACTTGGGCATGTTTATGTAATTCTAAGTTCGCTTTTGGTTTGTCGTTAAGGGCATCTGACAAAGGAATAAGTTTTTTCTTTAACAAATCAAATTTCTCTTTAAGCTCCTCTTCATCAATATCATCATGCCTAAGGCTTGATTGCAGATAATTTATGAGGCCTTCTACGCTTGCGGCTCCTTCATCATATTTTGGCTTAATGCTAGGTTGCTTTATAGCTTGATTATATGCTCTATCACCAAGCAGCTTGTACTCTGCGAGAGTAGGAAAATACTCATTAATGCTCGAATAAGCAAAATTTACCAATAGAAAAAAGAATAATGTCGCTTTAGCAAGTTTCATTTGCTGTCCCTCCACAATATTATATAAGGCTAACCAAATAGCATTAATATCTCTTTAATTTTTGTTATATCTACACAATGCTAAGCCAGTTTTTCAATTCTTTTCAATCTTGGAGGAAAGAACCTGCTTACCAAGCTCTCCCATTAAATGCCCAGCTGACAAATGGGGAAAAATCTGCAATAGTTCCTTGAGAGTGACTATCCCTTTCAAGGAAAATAATTGTATGTCTGCCACCCCACATCTTCCTACGATTTTATGCATTTTAGACGGTTGGGGAATTGCGCCTTCTTCAAAAAACAACGGCATATCAAGCGCGTATACGCCGACCTGGGAGCATTTTATGCAAACTTACCCTCATGCACAGCTCCAAGCCTCTGAGCTGTTTGTTGGCCTTCCTTCCGGACAAATGGGAAATTCTGAGGTCGGACATATGACGATGGGAGCGGGACGTATCATCCTTCAAGATTTGCCGCGTATAGACTTAAGTCTCGATCACCAAACCACAACAACCGGCAAAGATGAGAAGCTCACCTCCAACCCAAAATTCACGGATTTTATCGAATCGTTAAAGAAAACCAAAGGCGCCTGTCATGTTATGGGCCTTCTTTCTCCCGGCGGCGTGCATTCCCACCAATCCCATATGGAAGCTATCGTCAACCTTTTAACACAAGCCAGCATCCCTGTTCATGTTCATGCAATCCTTGACGGACGGGATACGCCACCCCAAAGCGCCTATGACTACGTAAAAAAATTCATAGCCAACACCAATCATCCCCTATCCACAATTGGCGGACGGTATTACGCCATGGACCGGGATAACCGCTGGGACCGCATTGAAAAAGCCTATCAGACAATCATATCTGGTGAGGGGCCTCATACTGACAATCCTCTCGCCCTCCTCAAAGATCACTATAAACAGGGAGGGGGAGATGAATTTATTCTTCCCCATAGCATTGCCAGCTATAAAGGAATAAAAGACGGCGATGGCCTTTTCATGGTTAATTTTCGCGCTGACCGGGTCCGGCAAACTTTAAGCGCTTTTCTGAAGCCGGATTTTGCCGCCTTCAATCGGGGGCGTCCCGTTTCATTTGGCGCAACTCTTGCGATGGGGGAATATGCAACCGAGCTCACGCCCTTAATCCCACCTTTATTTCCCAAAGAAAAAATGACGGCCCCTCTGGGCGCCATCGTTTCAGCCGCAGGCTTGAAGCAATTGCGTATTGCTGAAACTGAAAAATATGCCCACGTTACCTTTTTCCTCAATGGCGGAAGGGAAGATGTTTTTCCAGGAGAAGAGCGGATTTTAATCCCCTCCCCGGATGTCCCAACTTATGACTTAAAACCAGAAATGTCTGCCGAACAATTGACAGATAAAGTCGTAGAGATTGTGACTTCACATGAGGCCTCTCATAAATATGCTTTGATTGTCATCAATTTTGCCAACACAGATATGGTTGGCCACACAGGCGTACAAGCGGCTATTCTAAAAGCTGTAGAGACCATCGACCATTGTTTAAGCCGCCTTGAAGAAGCGGCAACAGAAGGCGGCTATGCGCTCCTGATCACAGCAGACCATGGAAATGTTGAACAAATGATTGATGAGACGACAGGAATAGCCCATACGGCCCATACCTGCAATCCGGTTCCCATTGTATTGGTTAATGGTCCAAAAACTGTTTCAGGGCTTGCTGATGGTCAGCTCAGCGACATCGCTCCGACAATCCTGGACCTTTTAGGGTTACCCATACCTTCTGACATGACAGGAACATCCTTATTAAGGGAGGAACGCGCTCATGTTATGGCTTAGACTTTTTCCTCTTCTCTTTTCCTTAACCCTTGGGGCCATTGCCGCTCCTCCTTCGCTATCCAAGAAACCCAAAGGAACAACCCAAGAACAACTCATTGCCGTTGCTGCAACAATTCAAAACCATGAATTTCAATTATCCGCGGTCGAGCATGAATTAAACCAGGCCCGAGCGGAAGAAGGCGCCATTTTGAGCGAACTCCAGCACCATAACCAACGGTTAATGGAAACGGTTCATTATTTGCGCCACGCCATTCAGTATTCGCCCTTACTTGCCATGCTTTCTGCCTCAAAACCGGAGAACGTGATCCACAGTTCCATGGTGCTGCGTTCCATCACGCCTGAAATTCACGCCCGCAATCAACAGCTTCTTGAAAAAGTGACATCATTGTCGCAAATCCGCGCCCAGCTGGAACAAAAGCAAAACAAACTCCGTGACATCACTTTCCGATATCACCAGGACCATGACAACCTTAATAAATTGCTCAAAGAGCGCTCTAAAACAAATAACACATTAAAGAAACAGCCTGAGAACGCCTCAGAAATTCTCAATTTAATACCACCCGTCATCGGGGAGATCATTCCTACTTATGGGGATACGAACCCTGAATGGGCCCCCTTTACTCAAGGAGTTCTGTTTACCACACGCGAGGGCGCTCATGTTATCTCCCCCCTTTCAGGAACAGTTGCTTCTGCCGGTGATTATGCGAATGATCAAGGAAAAATGGTTATCGTCGAAACACGAAATTCCCATATTGTCATGTCGGGCTTAGGGTCATTAAACTGTACGGTAGGACAAAACGTAATAGCCGGAGAGCCTCTTGGCCGGATGCCGAAGCATCCCAAAAAAACCAAGACTTCCTCACAAAGTTCCCCACGGCTTTACCTTGAAATTTGGCATCAAGAACAGACCGTTGACCCTCAATCTGTCCTTAATGAAAAAAGGAAAGACTTATAATGCGCCGCTATTCCTACCCCCTCCTCACGGCAACAGCCATTCTTCTTATGGGTTGTCGAGACTCAACAACAGATTCACCATCAGACATCTCCTTCTCCGAACCCTTGATCGCCAAAACCCTTGAAAGGGTGAGGCAAGAATACGTCGAAAAACCTGATGAAAAAAAGATGCTCGAAGGGGCCTTAAACGGTATGCTATTGGCTTTGGACCCATACTCTACCTTTTTAAACCCTGAGTCTTATAAAATTTTTACCCAGGCCCGCAAAGGTGAATTTGGTGGTTTGGGAATCGAAGTCCTTTTTAATAATGGCACGCTTAAAGTTATTTCCCCAATGGATGATATGCCTGCTCAAAAAGCGGGGATCAAGCCTGGAGATATAATCACGCATATTAACGACATCTCTATTGCCGGACTTGCTCCTGATGAAACCTTAAAGCGACTTCATGGAAAACCAGGAACTTCTGTTTCCTTAAAGATCACACGCGGTGCAACAGCGCCGTTTTCCGTTAAAATTACGCGCGAACACATTGTTTTCAATCCCGTCAAATATCATACCGAGGGAAACATCGGTTATATCCGCATCAGCTATTTTAATGACCAAACCACCAACAAATTAAAAGACGCCATAAGCGCCCTCCAAAAAAGTCTTGGCAAGCACTTACAAGGGCTGATCCTGGATTTGAGAAATAACCCAGGCGGCGGTCCTGAACAGGCCGTATCTGTCTCCAGTTTGTTTCTGGACTCCGGTATAGTTGTCCATATTAAGGGACGCAAAGGAGCTCATGATCAAACGCTCAAAGCGACTGAAAAGGATATTTTGAAAGGGATACCCATTGCGGTTCTTATTAATCAAGGATCAGCCTCTGCCTCTGAAATTGTTGCCGCAGCTCTTCGGGATAATCATCGTGCTGTCCTGGTGGGAGAGAAAACCTTTGGGAAAGGATCCATTCAAGGCCTCTATGCACTCGAAAATTATGGTGGGATAAAGATTACGATTGCCCGGTTCTATACCCCAAAGGGAGAAGAAATACAGGGACGAGGTATCCAACCTGACATTCTTCTAACACAAAAGGCCCTTGAACCATTGAAAACGCCCCCTACCAAAGAAACAAGCGCTGATGATGCGCAGCTTCAACGGGCTCTTGATGTTCTTAAAAGCTTATGGGCGCTTAAAGTACGACCATGACCAAAAATTCCAGGATATTTAAGACACCATTTCAAAAGGGTTATCAAAGTATGCGTCTCTCTTTTGTCGCGTTGATTTTCATAACATCTGTGGTCTTTGGAGGAAGCCTCTATTTCTGGAATATGAAAAGCGCGCCTCCCCCCCCTCCTCTCTCCCAACCTGTTCCACCGCCTCTTCCTCCTGAAGAAGAACCTGACACCGCAGATGATGAGGAAGACGAGAGCGACGATGAAGAAGATTCCCAAGATTCCGACAGCCCCTGGACTCTTTTAAAAACAGCCCTTCCCTCGCAATTTCTTGAGCCTATGGTTAAAACAGAAACGCCAACCATTGCCATAATTCTAACGGGCCTTGGACTCAATAAAGGTTGGACAACCAGAACATTGGCAACTTTTAAAGGAAAAGCCACATTTGCCTTTAGCCCCTATAGCCCAAATCTTCAAAAACAGCTTCAAGAAGCAACAAACCTTGGAAATCAGGTTCTTGTAGCGCTGCCTATGGAACCCTATACTTTTCCAAACCCTGACCCGGGGCCTTACACTCTCTTAACAGGCGTTAAAGCAGAAGAAAATATTTCGAGAACGAAAGCTGTTCTGAAACAAATTCCCAACGGCATGGGCGTCATTGGAGATGATGGGTCCCGTTTTACTTTGTCTCAAACAGATTTAGAGCCAGTCTTAAAAGAAGTCAAAGACCATGGCAGTATTTTTATTGACCCTTACATCACCTTACAGTCTCATGTTCAACGAACATGCAAAACTCTGGGCATGGCTTGTCCTCAAGTGAATTTTACAATGACTTTGGCTAAAGCTAATGATATCCAAAAGGATGATTTCTTCAAAAAAGTTATTCAAAGCGCCAAAGAAAATGGTATGATTATCATGAGCATACCAGCCATTCCGGCTGTTACGAATTATCTGCTTGAGTGGATAGCTTCCTGTGAAAGAAAAGGGATCAATTTTGTGACAATAACCCATTTTAAAACCCCTGAACTTTCTACAGAACACCAGGGGGGAAATTATGCCAGGAAATAAGATTCACATTAACCCTGACAATATTGAGTACCGCAAGGGAGTCGGGCTCATGATATTAAATGGCAACCGACAAGTTTGGGTGGGACAACGGCTCGATACGGGGAACCTTATTGGTGGTTCGAGCGCCTGGCAAATGCCTCAAGGAGGCATTGACGGTACAGAAACACCCTGGCAAGCGGCTTTACGGGAAATGAAAGAGGAAATTGGCACCGTCAACGTTCAGCTTATTGCCGAAAGCCAGGGCTGGATATCTTATGATTTTCCAGAAGAACTTCACACCACCTTATGGGGTGGACGATTCTTCGGGCAAACCCAGAAATGGTTTTTAGTTGAATTCTTAGGTGATAATTCCGAGATCAATATCAATACACGCCATCCTGAATTTACTTCCTGGAAATGGATCGATGCCCAGCAACTTCCTGACCTTATTGTAGCATTCAAACAAGACCTTTATCGTAAAATCCTGGAAGAATTTAAAGACTATTTATAAAAAATATTCTCATTAAACGTGCAAAACATCGCCATATCTATATAAAACCCAAGAGTTACCTTACAAGCTCGGCATGCTTATTCTGAATATTATTTTAAGGCTTGATGCAATTTGATTATGGCCGTTTAGGCACACACTGCGTCAAAAAGAACGAGATGCCTCAAAGCATATTGACAAAAACATTATTTTCTACCATTGGTAGTAAAAAACAAAAGCAAAGGAATAGAGATGCGACCTTCTTCTGCACAAATAAAACCAGTCACTCCACTACCCACAGAGACTCCATGTCCTGACACCCTACCGGGTTTCTTTTCATCTTTGAATCGGGAACAAAAGGAAGCGGTTGGGCTCTTGCAGCTCGGTACTTTTCTTGAGTACTTTGACCTATACCTTTATGTGCATATGGCCGTGCTTCTCAACGAGATTTTCTTTCCAAAATATGACCCCCATACGACATCGATCCTCGCAGCCGCCACGTTTTGTTCTACTTACGTTTTCAGGCCTATTGGCGCCCTTATCTTTGGACGGATTGGTGATCGCGTTGGTCGAAAAGCAACAATCATTATAACAACTTCTATGATGGCGATTTCTTGTATTATCATGGCCAATCTTCCGACCTACGCCCAAATCGGCATAACTGCCGCCTGGATTATGATATTCTGTCGAATCGCTCAAAGTCTCTCATCGATGGGGGAAGTTGTTGGAGCGGAGGTTTATCTGACAGAAATGATTCACCGCCCTGCTCGTTATCCCGCTGTTGCGTTTTTAGAGGTATCTTCAAACTTAGGCGCGCTCCTTGCTCTTGGCATTGCTTTTTATGTCACCTCTTCCGGTTTGAATTGGCGATTTGCCTTTTGGGCTGGAGCCGCTATTGCGATTGTCGGGGCGGTTGCCAGAAGGCGCTTGCGAGAAACGGCTG
>CAZXMD010000044.1:0-11437 GCA_964641635.1 uncultured Candidatus Finniella sp.
GACTGAGAGTCCTTTTTGAATTTTGTGACATTGAGGTTGTGGTCTTCAACCCAGGCAAGCAGCTTGGTATACGTATACCGCTCGTCAAGTGGTGCAGAAGCAATAGCCTTACATGCAGCATTATACTTATCCTGTCCTTGCTGCTTAATGGCCCACAATCCACGGACAACCTCTTCAGAATCTTTCATGATTGGCCAATAACGGACCAAAACCCCTACATTGGGGAAATTTTCACGGACTTTATGAAGGGCTTGGCTAAAGGGGCGGCAATGAGGACAATTTGGATCTAAAAAGACAACGAGCTTTACCTCAGCATCCTTTTTACCCAAAAGGGCCGCGCTGGATTCTTTTGAAATCTCGTCTTTATATTTCATGAAGGAGGCTTCCATTTTCTCCTGAAGCTCCCGCTCTTGTTTTTCGGTAAACTTTTGTAAGGCGGTAACAATAATCTGAGGGTTCCTGTTCACGACATCGATCAGTTTTTTCTCAAATTCAGGATCAGCGAGTCCCTCAGTTGCTGCGTTGCCTGTTGCAGCCGCCGGGGTTGCTTCTATGCTGCTTCCGGCTTCTTTTGTTCCTGAAACAGACGTCGGTTCTGTTGGGCTTTTTACGCCATTTGACTCTAAAGATTCTGTTTTTTGAGGGTCAGCAGAAGGTATATTCTTTGCTATCTCTTTGGGATTTTCTGTTCCTGTCGTCTTATCTTTGGTATCTCCTAAACCCGGCGACATCGCAAGTAGGCTAACCAATAATCCGAGAACAAATTTATTTTTCCTGACCATGAGACTCTCCACTTAATAAATATTATCTAAAATTTATTGTAATGCATATGGAGAAGAAAACAATACCTGTTTTGTGAGAAAGGGGGACTCCGTGGTTTGTGTCGAGGGGAAGCTTGGCACGATCTTGCACTAGAATGTGTTATCAAATTAGAGTAATTTTCACAACTTAAGTTTTATCCAAAAACAAAATAAATATGATTAATCAAACGATTGCCGTCATTGCGAGGAGTGAAACGACGAAGCAATCCAGGGCTAAAGGCGAGATCTTTCAAGTTGCCCCTGGATTGCTTCGCTACGCTCGCAATGACAGATAAGTTATTGTTTTTTTATCATCTAAATTTTGAAAATTCGTCATCTTGCTCAAATAATCGTACCTAATTGATGGCGCGCCTTAAAGCTTTACTTGCTCCCTTTCAGTCCGGCATCCACCACGGCAAGAGCAGCCATATTAACAAGCCCACGAGGCGTAACGGAAGGCGTTACAATGTGAACAGGTTTGGGGCAGCCCATAAGTATAGGTCCGACGGTCAAGGCATTCCACAAAGACTTGGCCATATTAAAGGCAATATTGGCTGAATCGATGCAAGGCATAACCAAGAGGTTAGCCGCCCCAAAAAGTTTGGAATTCGGGAATATCTGGCTACGGATACTTTCCGATAGGGCGGCATCTGCGTGCATTTCGCCCTCAACTTCCAGATCCGGGGCATTCTTGTGGAGCCAGGCCGTGGCTTGGCGCATCTTGAGGGCGGAATCTGTCATGCCGGCCCCAAAGCTTGAATGGGAGAGAAGAGCTATCTTTGGTACGATACCAAAACGCCGGACTTGGTCCGCTGCCATTAAGGTCATTTGGCAAATTTCTTCGAGGGACGGATTCGGATTGACATAAGGATCGCAAACAAACAGAACCCCATCTTCCCTGATCAAGACTCCTAAAGCGGCAAGGACTTTGCTGCTTTCTTGATCAAAGTCAAAAATTTGGCGAATATGGGCAAGATGGATGGAGTAGCGGCCCATGGCGCCACACAACATCGTGTCGGCATCTCCTAAATGAACCGTCAAAGCCCCGATGATTGTCGGGCTTGTTCGGGTCAAAATCCGGGCGACATCCGGAGAAATGCCTTTGCGCTGTGTTAGTTCATGATACGTATGCCAATAAATGCTATAGCGCCGATCCTTGTTCGGATCGATAATTTCAAAATCTGCGCCCTCCTTCAGGCGTAAACTCAAGCGCTTGATGCGTTTTTCAATCACCAGAGGACGCCCAATCAGAATGGGTTTGGCGATGCCTTCATCCACCAGAATTTGGGTGGCGCGAAGAACACGTATATCTTCTCCTTCCACAAAGGCGACCCGCTTCGGATTTGCCTTGGCTTGTTGGAAAATGGGCTTCATAACCATCGCAGAGCGGTAAACATATTCGCTCATTTTTTCCCGATAGGCGTCCAGATCAGCTAAGGGGCGAGTTGCAACACCGGTGTCCATAGCCGCTTTGGCGACAACGGGAGCAATCTCCATAATGAGGCGGGGGTCGAAGGGTTTCGGAATAATATAATTGGGACCAAAGTTGTGCATTTCTCCGCCATAAGCGCTAATGGCCACATCTGAGCCTTCGACTTGAGCAAGGTTCGCAATGGCTTTAACGCAAGCAACTTTCATTTCCTGATTGATCGTTGTGGCTCCCACATCCAGGGCTCCCCGAAAAATAAAGGGAAAACACAAAACGTTGTTCACCTGGTTGGGATAGTCTGTCCGCCCCGTTGCCATGATGGCGTCGGAGCGCGCCTCGTGAACGATTTCAGGCAAAATCTCA
Source organism: uncultured Candidatus Finniella sp. (assembly GCA_964641635.1). Taxonomy (GTDB): domain Bacteria; phylum Pseudomonadota; class Alphaproteobacteria; order Paracaedibacterales; family VGCI01; genus VGCI01. The sequence continues at coordinate 2,593 of CAZXMD010000044.1, forward strand.
GGATCGGGATTGGCCAAGGCCAAAATCAAGGGATTTGGCGCCATGGTCGTAACCATATCAGCGGTGACGACGTTGCCAGTGGAAAGCCCTAAGAAAATATCAGCCCCCTTTAATCCATCCGCTAAAGTCCGATGGGGGGTATCTACAGCATACCGGCGCTTGCTCGCATCCAGGCTGTCCTTACGCTCCTGGTGGATCACGCCTTCACGGTCACATAAAATGACATTTTTGGGCGTCAACCCTAAGGCGACCAACAGGTCTAAGCAGGCTATAGCCGCTGCTCCCGCACCTGAGGTAATCAGCCTGACTTCGGAGATATTTTTGTTGACCAGTTTGAGGCCATTCAGAATAGCGGCGGCAACAATGATTGCGGTGCCATGCTGGTCGTCATGAAAGACGGGAATCTTCATGCGCTCATGAAGTTTTTTCTCGATGTAAAAGCATTCCGGCGCTTTGATGTCTTCAAGGTTAATGCCTCCAAAAGTTGGCTCTAATGCAGCGATCATCTCGATCAGTTTGTCGGGATCGTTTTCATTAATTTCAAGGTCGAAAACATCAATGCCAGCGAATTTCTTAAAGAGAACGGCTTTTCCTTCCATGACCGGCTTGGCAGCCAACGGGCCAATATTACCAAGCCCCAGAACAGCTGTGCCGTTTGAAATGACCGCGATGAGATTGCTTCGAGAGGTTAGGCCCGCCGCTTCCGCCGGATTTTCCGCAATGGCGCGGCTGGCGGCGGCAACACCCGGGGAATAGGCGAGGGCTAAATCCCGTTGGTCTGCCAGAGGCTTTGTGGGGTGGATAGATAACTTTCCCGGTGTCGGGAACCGGTGATAGTCGAGAGAGTCCTTGTAAATGTCAGGCTTTAAGGGGGTGTCGGGTTTTAAGGGAGTATCGGGTTTCATTCGCGTCCGCTTTTTTTAGGCTACCAGGACTCAAGGTTTTGATATACTAAGCTTAGGCGAAATTTGAGCTTAACCTAATCTTGCCTTCAATGAAAAATGGTGCGGTCGAGAAGACTCGAACTTCCACGATGTTGCCACCACAGCCACCTCAAGGCTGCGCGTCTACCAATTCCGCCACGACCGCTCACTTGTCATTTATGGGTTCTCTCACTTGAATACCAGATCGCTCAAAGCGGTTCAAGAAGAATACGCGTTACGCCACTACAATAGGCATAGATATTTTCAAGAGAAGTCAGCAAAGTCTTGAACACCATATCAAGCTTTTATTCCCTTCCCCCTTTGCATCCCTGTCTCTTGATTTATGCTCCCTACTCATCCGGAGGCGGATGCTCTAGCTCAGGATCGGCATGGTCCCTGTGCGGCTTCTTTTTCGGCAAATCCTTTGCAGGCCACACCTCATAATCCGTAAGGTGGACGCCATCCCACAGTCGCGCCCCCTTTTGAGGGATCTTTTCCGGCGGCTCCGCTTCAGGAGGGGAACATTCCCTTTGAGCGTCCTTTCGGGCGCTTTTCTGAGCCTCCTTAAACAGCCTAAAATCTTCAAGCTCTTCGTCCTGGCCCTTCAATTCAGGATCATTCTTTTCCAGGACAGCGATAAAGTCACGGAGCTGCTCTTCCGTCATGTCCGAGAAGCGCTTCACTTCCGGAAGTCGCTGCTTTTCAAACATGCCGAGGAAGCGCGTCTGCAGTTCGACGACCCGTAAAGCAATATGTAATTTGTTCGTATTCAAGGCGCGCCAGAAGATGATCTTCAAATCATGAAAAATGTCATCCTTGGTTATGGTAATCATTATCAATATCCTTACAATGAATAATTTATTGAGGAAGTTTTAACGGTTGCCCGTAATAATTGTCAAATTTCCAGATTGCCCCTAACCAGAAATCACAAATTATTTTTCACAAAAATGTTGAAATCCATGAAAAATTTATATAAGTTACCTATTGCCTATTTTATGGAGAAAATGATGAATAAATTACATTTTATGGTCGCCGCTTTTTTGGCTCTATTTCTAGCAGAAATCTCTCTGTCAGCTGAGGAAGAATCACTAACTCTTGTTATAGGGAACTGCAGAAGGCCTGGTGGTCTAAAAGACTCTACTGCAAAACTTGTAGGTCAGGATAAAGCCGACTTTACCCATACTAAAAGTTTTAAAGGCCGCGTAGTAAGCGTTGATATTTGCCCCCTTCGACCACCATACTTAGGGAAGCATACTCACCTCACCATAGATTTTGCTCACGAATCTCCAGATACAATTCTTTCAGGACTAAAAAATATTTCCCCAACTCGTGTGTTTTTTGAGTGGTTTCCTTCATGTATTACCCAAAATCCTGGCAAAAATATTACCCCCCTTCTTTTGCCGGCATTGAGAAATGCCTTTGCCATCCTGCCGCCTGGGGGAGAATTGATCATTGATCATAGTCCATACACACTCAATTTGCCGGATAGCTTCCCGGAGGCTCTCAAAGCTTTACAGGGAGAAAAAGTAAACGTTAACACGACACATTTAAGAGAAGCGATCACCTCACCTGACCGCTTTAAGGAGCCTGGCATTACATCTCATTTTTTGCAAAATGCCGATCCATTTACACTCCATATGTGCCATCAGGAACAGGAGGAGATTAGAAAATGCCTTATGTTTAGGGTTAAGAATGATGACGCTCCCTACAATGATGCCCAATGTCAATTTATAAAAGGTAAGGATCACGTCATTAGCCAACTTGCTTCTCAGTTTTCATCTGCCCTTAATATGGACAAGATTGAATTGATGATTCGAATCAGTAATGGCATGTTGTATTCTTCCCAAGGTGTAAAAGAAGAAGAGCATGGTTATTGGGATTTATTTGAGCAGCATTATTACATGGCAACCCGCGGCTCGCTTATTTTCCAAGCCTTGCGCAACATAGGGTTTATTGTGGAGGAGGATGCGATCCAATATCACGAGGTAAACCCTTATAATAAAAGGAAACATGCCTGGCTTATCTCAGCCAAAAAAACCTGATTTTGATGGCTGAAACTTAGAACCTGTCTTAATGAATTTGCGCTACGAATCAAAAAAAGTTTAAAAACAACAAAATACAATTGCGAGCACCCCATACGGCCCTTTAGGGGCGGGGGGTGCGTGGCAATCCAGACAACTGCGAAGCAGTTAAGAAAACCGAAACCCTCTAAACAGCCTGGATTGCCACGTCGCATTCGCTCCTCGCAATGACAAAACATGAGAAGAAATACGTACTCCCATAATTCATTAAGACAGGTTCTTATTTCTCCGTCAAATGCACGATGCCGTCCCAGTCTTCAGGTGGAGGATTTTCTTTAAAATTACTACACCGTTCCAAATATAGGGATGTTGTGTAGTCATCACCAAAGCGCGTTTTAATGTCTTCCAGCAAACTAATAGCCACATCCCAGCGCCGTTCCAGATAAAGCTGAAAAGCTTTCGTAAAGAGCTTGCAATAATTGACTTGCGTTTCACTGGGAAGAAGAGCCGGATCATCGTGAAAAATGCCAACCAATTCATATATTTTGACACCTTTTGTTTTTCCTTTTACAGCAACAAGATCAATGGGGCGAACCAGACATTGCTCCTGGACTTCTTGAAGGACTTCTTCACTAATAATGATATGGGTATGGTACATCTTGTTCGTGCCTTCCAGACGGGCCGCTAGGTTTACTGTATCCCCCAGAGCCGTATAGTTCATCCGGTCAGACGAGCCCATATTCCCGACAATGACATCTCCCGTATGAATACCAATCCGCGTTTCAAGAACAGGCCTGCCCTCTATGGCCCATTGCCGGTTTAAATTCCCCAACCGGTTCTGGAGCGAAAGCGCAGCGCGGCAGGCATTCAAAGCCTGGTCTTTATCGGCAATTGGGGCCCCCCAGAAAGCCATAACGGCATCACCAATATATTTATCAATGGTCCCATTGGTTTTCATAATAATTTGGGTGATTTCTTCAAAATATTCCGACAAATGAAGTACAAGCTTTTCGGGGGGATACGTCTCAGAAACGGTTGTAAAATTGACAACGTCTGAAAATAGCAAAGTCACACGCCGCAGCTTACCTCCAATTTTTACTGATTGGTTTGTTCTCAACAACTTGGCTACCAACACTTTTGGAATAAACTTCGAAAAAGCCCGCATACTCATGCGCATGGAAGAAATGGAATTGTTAAGAAGCTGAAGCTCATAAATATCTGTATCAACTTCATCATTATTATCAAGATCAAAATTTTTAATACGTGTCGCTTCCTCAGAAAGTGAAATGATAGGGCGGGCTATTCGCCGCGCAATAAACCCTATAAGGGCTAAAGATATAATAAATATCAGGAAGGTAATGAACAGAATTTTTCGCTGGGTAACTTTGATGCTACCAATAAAGGTATCTAAAGGAACGATCAGGCCAATCGACCATTTCTTTTCAAACGTTTTGGGAAAGAAAGAGAAACTTGAAATATACTCGACACCGTCTTTTTCAAACGTGAAATTATCTTTCTGATCATTTCTAAATTTCTGGTACCCTAAAATAACACGCTTGTCAGCCAGTTCATTCAGGTTTATGGCCCGCACTTTCTCACCTTCTACCGTAACCATTTGGTTTTTATCGGTACTTGCAATGACTTCTTCCTTCTCTGTCATGATAAAAGCGGCATATTCCTTGGAAATCCGCGTTTCATTTAAAAACTCTGAAATAGCACCCATTTCAATATCGACGGCAATCACACCAATAAAGGTGCCGTTTGAGTCAAAAAGCGGATATCCTGTTGTAATTCCAGGTTTTTTTGTTGAACTAAAAACATAGACATCACTCCATTGGGAAGTCCGGCTTTGAGAAACGCTTACATACCAGTCCCGGATCCTGTGGTTATACATCACCTTTGGAATGCTTTCATGATCAAGGATTTTGCCATCGGCATCCTCATATTCCCATACCTCCGAAGTGTTCCCATTTTCCCGGTTGATGAAACGGATAGAAGTTGCGCTACCCCCCGGAAGGGCGCGGGAAGGGTCCGTTCTATAAGTTGAGGAGCTATCAAGACTCTTTAGCTGCAAGAATTTGCCGTCTTCGGTGCCTATGTAAATGGAGGACAGGTAGGGGTAAGACCGTAAAATACCTTCCATAAAGGCAAGCAGCGGTTGATTTTCATTGCTGATTGGTGACTTTTCTTTAACGATATTTGCACCCAGGTGGGTAATCAGTTGAGCCTGGTTTAAGTAAGATATAACTTTATCAACGGAAAATTTGCTCACATGGGTCAAGAGAGCTTCGGATACACGAATCAGGGACCCAGAATTTGACTGGTATGTATACCATGTTGTCGCAAGGGTTGTACCAAAGGTAATGAAGAAAAAGCTGGCAAGAATGTCAACATAGAGCTTTCTGCTTTTCCATGAGAATTTATAATCCCCCATTTGTCATCCCTTTCATAGTAAGTCTCCTTGAGCTATGTTAGAGTGAAAATATTTTATTTTTCGTTAATTTGATTGCAAGCATCCCCCCTGCTATTCTCAAATATCTTTTTGAAGACCATTTTGCTTTATATAGCTAAAAATTCTGGCCAAAAATTTTCCTGTCCAAAAATTTTCCTTGACAAAATGGGGGCCTTTCCCCAAATAATGAGGTGTGAAGTGTTTATTCTTTTAAGGACTTTTTTGTGAAATATACCTTGCATCTTTATTATGGACATTGGCGGGCCTATCACTATCGGTGATCTCGGGTCGTTCGTGTTTCGTTTTAAAAATGTAGGAATAGGTTTATGAAAAGTCTTAATCTCAAAAAAATTGTTTATATTAGCGTTCTTTCTTTCAGCATGGCTCTGGCAAGCTTAGCGGCTTCGTCCCTTAAGGCTCCTGTTACAGTTGCCATTACCCAAATCGTGCCGCACCCCTCTTTGGATCTCATCCGTAAAGGCATTGAGGATGAGCTGAAAGAGCAGAAGGTTGAGTGTGATATTCTCTTTGAAAATGCCCAAGGCAACATTGCCATAGCTACACAAATCGCCAAGAAATTTGTGAGCTTGAACCCGGCTGTCATTGTTCCCATCACCACTCCATCGACACAAGCTGTTTATGCAGCCGCCCACTCGCAAAATATTCCAGTTGTCTTTGCTGCGGTCAATGATCCTGTTGCTGCAAAACTCGTTCCCGGCATGGATAAGGCAGGTGACGGCATTACGGGACTTTCGGACTTGCCCCCTGTTGCTGACCAAGTGGCCCTCATTCAGGAAATCTTGCCAAACGCCAAGAAAATAGGGGTAATTTATAACCCCGGTGAAAGTAATTCTGTAGCGCTTTTGGAGCTTTTTGAGAAGATGCTGGCGCAAAACGGCATGACCCTTTTCCGGGCGACGGCTGCGAATATGGTCGATGTGACGGCAGCAACAAAATCATTGGTTGGAAAAATTGACGCCATTTATATTCCCAATGATAATACGGTCGTTGCTGCCCTGGAGGCCCTGATAAAGGTTGTTCAGAAAAACGGGATACCTGTATTTTGCGCCGATCCGGAATCCGTAAAACAAGGATGCCTTGCCGCTGTTACCCATAGCCAGTATGGGTTGGGACGGCAAACAGGAAAAATGGTGGCGAAAGTCCTGAAAGGCACGAATATTCAAATGCTTCCGGTGGAAACACCGGCCGTAGTAGAATTATCAATTAACCAGGATACTGCCAAAGCGCTGGATATCGCCTTACCAGAAGCGGTTTTGGCAAGAGCTCAACATATTATCAAGAAAGAGGAGAAAAATTATGGACCATCATCATAGCTATTATTATTTGAATTATCGGAGCAAAAACGAACGAAAATTACGAATTTTAAAATGGAGTACTTTATTATGGTCTTTAGAACAATTATAAAAACTGCTACCTGTTTCCTGTTACCAATTGCTGTTGCTTTTGGCGCAGCATCTCCTGTCCCTCCCTCTTATAAAGTTGGTGTTATTCAGGTGGTTGAACACCCTGCCTTGGACTTAACCCGTCAAGGAATTCAGGATGAACTTGCCCAACAAGGTTTCAAAGATAACTTACAATGGTCTTGGGATTCAGCCCAAGGAAATCCGGCCCTTGCTTCTCAAATCGCTCAAAAATATATAGGTCAGGAGATGCAGGTGCTGGTTGCTATTGGGACGACCGCTGCCCAGGCTGCTTTAAGCGCAACCCGTGACAGCAAGATACCTGTCGTTTTTGCCTCCGTCACAGACCCAAAGGCGGCCAAGCTTGCAGGGAATATCACAGGTGTTTCAAATTTTGTGCCAACAAAGGACCAATTCGCAGCCATCATGAAAATTCTTCCCTCTCAAAAGCGGATTGGGGTGGTTTATAATCCCGGAGAAGCCAATTCAGCCAGTTTGCTTACCCAAATGCAAGCAGCAGCCCGGGAAAAAGGCCTTGAGATTATATCGGCAACAGCTTCTAAGACTAGCGAAGTGTCCATTGCGGCCCAAGGGCTTATCGGGAAGGTCGATGCGGTTTTTGTTAACAATGACAATACGGCTTTGGCGGCCCTTAATGCCATTGGTCAGATTTGTCGTGACAATAAAGTCCCTCTTTTTTCTAGTGACGGAGACTTGAAAGTCAGTGGCGCTTTGGCGCTTTTAGGGGCAGATCAATACGAAATTGGACGGCAGACAGGGCGCATGGTTGCTAAAATTCTTCGGAGTGATGCACAAACAGCCAACTTAAAGATTGAATACCCAACCCGAGTGTCTGTTGAGGTGAATGATGATGTTGCAAAAATGTTGGGAATTACAATTCCTGAATCCTTGAAAATAGTAGGAGAAAACTGATGAAACCCCTCCATTTACTCGTCTTTGCCCTTTTCGGGATCAGTTTTGCCGATGATACGCCAAAGCTGCCTCTAGTCGTTATAACACAACTTGTTGAGCATGACGCCTTAACAAAGGAGCGAGAAGGAGTTGTCGAGGCCCTGAAGGATGCAGGCTTTGAAAATGGCAAGACGGCCATCATTCTGTATGAAAACGCCCAAGGCAACATTGCGACAGCAAGTCAAATCGCGGCCGGCTTTGCCAGCCGTCAACCGACGGTGGCTGTGGGTATTTCTACCCCATCCGCGCAAAGCTTGATCCAACCCATGGCCAAGCAGGGCGTGCCTGTCGTCTTTGCGGCTGTGACAGACCCGGTTGAGGCGCGGTTGGTCTCAAGCTTAGACACACATAGCGAAAATGTAACAGGAGTGAGTGACGGCATGCCATTACACCCTCAACTGGAGCTTATTCAAAAGCTCTTGCCAAAGGCTAGAATCATCGGGGTTATCTATAACCCCGGGGAGGCGAATTCTGCAAAAGGCGTTTCGAAACTGCAAGAATTGGCGCCGACAATGGGTTTTTCCCTTGTTTTTGCAACAACGGCAAAGACATCGGATACCATGTCGGCCGTCCAAAGTCTGGTTGGAAGGGCCGACGTCATTTTCATTCCCAATGATAATACGGCCATGGCTTCAATCACCGGGATTGTGAGTTTTGGGCGTGCCAACGGTTTGCCTGTCTTTACGCCGGACTATGATTCCGTGGAGCAAGGCGTTCTGGCCGTTCGGGCAGCGTCCCACAAAACCATGGGCTATAAGGCCGGCCAAATGGCAGCCAAGATTCTGAAAGGGGAAATGGCTTCAAATTTGCCTGTAGAAGTTGATCATCAAATGGATTTAGCCATCAATGTTCCCTCAGCTGAACAGTTGGGTATAACCATTCCTGAGGATCTGAAAAAAGAAGCAAAATTGATTCTTTAAGCTAACAGGCGTCATCATCATTGCGAGGAACGAAACGGCGTGGGGATCCAGGAGCTAAAGGCAAGCCCTTGTCTGTTGGCCCCTGGATCAACTATGTCGTAAAGCTTTTTCCGTCCTCTAATTTTTTAAGCCTAGC
>CAZXMD010000045.1:0-11297 GCA_964641635.1 uncultured Candidatus Finniella sp.
GGATTAACAGGACACGGGGCAAGTTGGGCTAAACAATTCATAAAATGCTGATTCCGGCGCCCTCCACCAGCGACATAAATTTTATGAGGCTTTTCAGGCAGTTGATCCAAAGCACTTATCAATGCACGAGCCGTTAAAGCCACAAGCGTCGCTGCGCCATCCTCAGGGGACAGGTTCTCCATATCCTTCATATACGTTGCAAAATCATTACGGTCCAGGGACTTCGGGGCTGGCTTTGAAAAATAAGGATGGGTCAACCAACGCTCCACAATCTCCCTGGCAACCTTCCCTTGAGATCCCAACCGACCATCGGTGTCATAAAGCTGGCCGGTCTTTCGCAAAACCCAATCATCCAGCAGGGCGCCCCCTGGTCCTACATCACAAGCAACAAGGGGATGTCCTTTACGGATCCAGGTAATGTTGGCAACCCCCCCAATATTAGCCACAACAATAGGAAATTCTTCTGCTACCATTGCTTGATGGAAAACAGGAACCAATGGGGCCCCTTGTCCGCCATTCGCCACATCTTCCGAACGAAAGTCATAAACGACTTCTACCCGAACATCCCGGGCAAGACGCTCCCCATTCCCAATCTGCCAGGTTTTGGGAGGGGCATGAAAGATGGTTTGTCCATGAAACCCGATCAGGTCAATAGATTGAATTTCTTGAATTTTCTGAACAACTTCTCCATGAAAGAGGGTCAATTCATGCTCAATAGCCTGAATCTCTTCACTCAAGCCTTTTTGTCCCAGGACCGCCCTTATCTTTTCCCGTAAAATGTCCGGATAAGGCACCGTCATCCCGCTTCCAATTTCCACAATTTTTTGACCATCGGTTCGCAACCAGGCAGCATCGACGCCATCGAGGGATGTTCCACTCATTAATCCTAAGGACCAAACCGGTTCCATTTTGCCAATTCCCCTTAAATGTGGTACATCATGGTTAATACATAACATATTGTCTTAATGAGGCATATCCTCGTGAAAGATCTATGACGAAAGATCAAAGATGAAATCAGAATTTTTGCACACGATACAATCCCGCGGTTTTTTCCACCAAGCGACGGATGTAGAAGCCCTGGATGCCTTAATGGCCTCCCAACCCATCACAGGATACATTGGCTTTGATATGACGGCCGACAGTCTGCACGTGGGCAATCTCGTCCAAATTATGATGCTGCGCTGGCTGCAAAAGTCAGGCCATCAACCCTTGATTTTATTAGGCGGAGGAACCAGTAAAGTCGGGGACCCGTCCTTTAAAGATACGGCGCGGCAACTTATGGATGATACCACTATTCAAAAAAATATGGCCGGCATCCGAAAATCCTTTGCCCCGTTTGTTGATATGAATCAGACCATCATGCTCAACAACGATGACTGGTTAAACAACCTCAATTACCTTGAGTTCCTTCGGGATTACGGCCGTCATTTTTCTGTAAACCGTATGCTGTCGTTTGATAGCGTGAGGTTACGGCTGGAGCGTGAACAAACTTTAAGCTTCCTTGAATTTAACTATATGATTCTTCAGGCCTATGATTTCCTTGAGCTATACCGTCGTCATGGCTGCATCCTCCAGATGGGGGGATCTGACCAATGGGGCAATATCATCAATGGTGTTGAACTGACACGCCGTATCGCAGGGAAACCCGTATTTGGCCTCACCTCCCCTCTCATTACCACGTCCAGTGGAGCAAAGATGGGCAAAACGGCAACGGGCGCTGTTTGGCTTAATGCAGACCGCTTACCTGTTTATGATTACTGGCAATTCTGGCGTAATACGGAAGATGCAGATGTGGGGCGGTATTTGCGCCTATTTACCGAAATGCCTTTGAACGAGATTACAAAACTAGAAGCCTTACAAGGCGCGGAAATTAATGAGGCGAAGAAGATTCTGGCGGATCAGGCAACGGCTCTGGCCCATGGGCCTGAGCACCTTGTTCATATTCATAACACCGTTGCTCAATTGTTTGAACATCAAGCTGGGTCCCTGGACAGCCTTCTTTCCATTGATATATCCATGGCAGATATCCAGGCAGGACTTTTACTGATAGACCTTCTTTGCCAAGCGGGTCTAACCGCCAGCAAAGGTGAAGCACGGCGCTTGATCCAAGGCCATGGAACCCGCGTGAATGACCATCCCGTTTCGGATGAATCGCAAATGGTCACGCCGGATTTAATCCATGAGGGAACCTTAAAATTGTCCGCCGGCAAGAAGCGCCATGTCCTGGTGAAAATCATTGAGGTTTATGAAACAAACAGTTGAATCAAGACCATATATCAAAAAAACCCCTCAAAAGGGGTTTTTTTAATCTCAAAGCCTACCCAAAATTTGAGGAAGACTTTGCAAATTCCCTTTCAGGAGTTTTTTTTGCCATTGAGCTGACGACTGCCGCATGTTCGGTAGCTGCTTTTTCTTCCGGCGTTAATTCCCGCAAGACGTACCCACGTCCCCAAACCGTTTCGATATAATCTTCACCTGATAAGGCTTCTGCCAATTTGCGGCGCAGTTTGCAAATAAACACATCGATAATTTTCAGTTCAGGCTCGTCCATGCCGCCATAGAGATGGTTCAGGAACATTTCTTTGGTAAGCGTTGTTCCTTTGCGCAAAGAGAGAAGCTCAATAATCGCATATTCCTTACCTGTTAAGTGAAGCGTCTTATCATCAACGCTTGCGGTCCGGTGTTGCAGGTTAACACTCAAGCGACCCGTGCGGATAATAGATTCGGAGTGGCCACGTGACCGACGGATAATAGCATGGATACGCGCCAGCAATTCGGTCTTGTTAAAAGGCTTTGTCAAATAATCGTCAGCCCCGATCCCAAGGCCGCGAACCTTATCATCAATTTCGGCAAGACCTGACAGAATCAGGATGGGAGTTTTGATTTGCGCAGCCCGCAAACGGCGCAAAACCTCATATCCGTCCATATCCGGTAAAATAAGGTCAAGAACGATCAAGTCATATTCATAGAGTTTGCCAATTTCCAGGCCATCCTCTCCAAGGTCCGTTGTATCGCAAACAAAGCCTTCAGAACGAAGCATGCTTTGTAGTGTCTTTGCTGTTGCAGAATCATCTTCAATGAGTAGTACGCGCATCAAAACCTCCAAATGATTGTTCTGTTAAATTGATCGTAACAAATAATTTTTAATATAACTAATAGAATATTTTTATTTTTTTCAGGATATTTTAACGATTTATTTACTAATGTTGTGACTTGGCTTTTGATCTTGTTCATTATAGTTTTTCATTGAAATCCCTAAAATACTTCAATCCCATGGTCCTTAAAACCTGGAAGGAGTTAGGATGGAGGTTTAAACGCCGTTAGTCTGTGCTAAGCGTTTTCAGTTGGGGAAAATAATCACGAAAAGCATCTGGATTATTATCAGAATTTTGAGCTAACCTTAATTGGGCATTCCCTTTAACTTTAAGTATTTGAAGGTTTTTCAAACCCTTAGAAAACACATCCTCCAAAGTACCAGTAAGCTCATTGTTCTCTACATTTAAGTCTATGAGCAAGCTCGTCGTTATGTTATTCTGAACCATTTGTCGAACCTCATCTTCCATTTGATCTTGTGATCTATCATTACCTGGAAAAGTAGATTGCCTTTGGTGAAACCCAGCAAGGGTTTTTATCTTATTATTTGAAAGGTTTAACTTTTGCAACATCTTCAAAACAGTGAGTGGGCTTGCATTTTCTATATTATTGTCGGAAAAATCTACCTCTTGGAGTGACAAAGGCTCCTGACTTAAGTTCAAAAAACAGGATAAGTCCGATAAAAAATTATTGGAAAGATCGAGAATCTTCAGGGACGTTAATCCACCCAGGAATTTCAAGGAATGAATTTGGTTATTTCTTAAGGTTAGCTTGGTTATCAATTTAGAAAAATGATAATCGGCATCCCCCGTCAAAAAATTCTGGGATAAGTCGAGGCTCAGATAGCAACAAAACATATATGGATAGCCGTCTTGGGTACGGCGTTTTCTCTCCATATCTTCATCACGAATTGAAACATCAATTAAAATAATATCTTGAGAAGTTGCTGCTGGAATGAGAGATTCCCGGTAAACTTCTGATATAAAAAATTTCCAACCTCTTGGAATCGTGGTACGAGAACCATACGGCCGGTACATTTCATGAAGAAGTTTCATGTGATCTGTCAATAAATCCCTATAGCAATTGTACAGTTTATCGTATTTTGTCAGCTCATAATGTTGATACGTCATTCCAAAGGATATATCGTAGACAGAGTCAAATAAATCTTCATAGCTTGTAATCACACTGTAATGATTTGGAAAATCTCGCTTCTCCAAACGGGTATCGGATTCTAATAGTGGTTGTCTTTTGTGAAATTCTTTAATAACTTCACTCCATATTTTCTTGTGTACGAGGGCATGGGCCAGACAAGGGTATTCTTCAACCATTCGAACGCCTTTAGGCAATGGAAAATCCCCTATTTGTGTTTCTGTCAGATCACAATAATATTGCCGCCTCTTAATCTTCTCAAATCCAACTTTTATCGGACTCGAGAAAGGGAATTCTGCCTCTATATGATGTCCTTCTTCAGGCCGGGCCTGTTCTAATTCATCTACACCGCAATAAATGCTGGAGAAAGAACTGGATGAACTATCACTTTGCTCATTGCTATCTAGAGGAAGCCTCTTAATTTTTAAAAGAAGTTTGCTTCTGAGGCTCTTTCCGCGTTCGTCTTTATTAAGATGTGCCAGGACTTCCCCTGAATCCGTTGTGCGGTCTCTGGCCCATGCCTCAATAGGAGTAGGAAGAGGATACCTTTTTTTCAGACCCCCTAAGGAATCTATCAATTCCTTGATCTCTTTTTGCGCTGTTTCAACCTGTTGTGATAAATACAACCAGTTTCCCATTTGCCATCCAGACCAACCTCCCACCCTTTTTAAGAAGGTTTGATTATAGAAGACAGAAACATTGAGAAGGATATGATGTTCTCTTTCCGGGGCGCTCACTAACCTTTCCAGCTTATCACAGGCAAGTGAAAGTTCTTTTGGTTTTAAAATAAAGGCTTGTACGGGGGAAGATTTAGAATCCTTTTCACTAAAATAGGATGTGCCTCTTGATAAACCAGAAGAATAAAAAGCCCGTGGGGTTATGATAATTTTTGGTTGGAGAAGTATTTTGTCTTTTACTTTTATGACCTCCTCTTCAGTCGCTTCTCTTTCACCAAGCATAACCTCTTGAGGACCGCGCATCTTTACAAACTTGTTAAGAATAGTGTTAAAAACCCCTTGAGCCTCCTCAAGCAGTTTTTGATTTTGCAGCGATGGGGTATTTTTCTGGTAACTCTCTCTTTTATTTAATTCGATCAAAGCTTCGTTATACAGGCGACGTTCTTCTCCACATTTCGAAAGCCATTTTTCGACTTCCTCCCCAAGCTCATTTTTAAGACCATCAAGCCCCGGTTGAAGAGAAAGGGGACGTTTTTTTATTTTGAGAGAGGCCTGAAAGTAGGCAAGATTCTTTTCTGAATCTTTCCTTTCCCTTGAACCAACTTCATATAATGTGGGATCGCAATATTCATATAATAGGTGCTCGTGCAATATCTGTAAGGACTCGTATGATTTTGGAAGTGTTAGATCTTCTTTTTTGCTGTCTATCGAATTGTAAACTATAGGGCTTTTAGGCCCGCGAGCGAGCTCTATTTCTAGATCCTTAAAATTTAATGGCACGATAGGGATATCACGTACACCATCTTCATCTTAAAAATCATCCATACCCTGGCTATCAGTCGACAAGAAGAACCCAATACACAATACCATCAGTGCCTTGCCCGCTGTTTGCCACATACGGCTCTCCTTCTGCTTTTTTTATCTAAAAAACATACTCTTAAGGTTATGCAGCAATTATTGAGGTGTCAACAGAAGACAATAAGTTTCGACAATTCCAAATAAGCACAAAATCACTCCAGATCCGCCAACAGGGTGGCGTTACCTCCTGAGGCAGTTGTATCCTGGCTAAAAGTCCGCTCAACCATAAAACGCACCAGATAATTGGGGCCACCTGCTTTCGGGCCTGTACCTGAGAGCCCTTCCCCACCAAACGGCTGAACGCCAACAACAGCCCCAATCATGCTCCGGTTAATATAAAGATTTCCAACACGGGCTCTCTTTCGAACACGGCTGATGGTTTCGTCTATCCGACTATGAACGCCAAGTGTGAGGCCATAGCCTATGGCATTAATTTCATCAATAACTTTATCTAAATCCGCTCCTTTAAAACGAACCACATGCAAAATGGGGCCAAATATTTCTTCTGTCATTTCCTTCGAGGAGGCGATCTCCCAAGCTTGAGGGGGCACAAAATTGCCACGCTGATGGGCCTTCACCAGCTCTGTACGATAAATTAGCCGGGCGTGCTTTTCTAATTCCTTCCCATAGACTTGAAGAGACTTTTCTGCATCGTGATCAATGACGGGACCTACATCCGTAGATAACAGGCTTGGGTCCCCAACAGACAATTCAGCCATGGCCCCTTCAAGCATCGATAAAATTGTGTCCGCAATGTCTTCCTGGACAAATAATAGCCGCAAGGCTGAACACCGTTGCCCCGCACTTTGAAAGGAAGAGACCACAATATCTTTAATGACCTGCTCCGGCAAAGCCGATGAATCCACGATCATCGCATTCATCCCCCCTGTTTCGGCTATGAGCGGAACGATTGGCGCCTTTTCCCGGGAAATAAGGGCTCTAGCAATTCCTTGCGCCACGGATGTTGAACCCGTAAAGACAACGCCTGCCGTTCGCACATCCCGCAAAAGCTGAGGTCCAAGAATACTCCCCCGACCCGGAAGATAATGGAGAACGTTAACGGGAATCCCTGCTTCATGCGCCAATTGAATCGCCCGGTAGGCAACCAATGGTGTCTGATGGGCAGGCTTTGCAAGAACACAGTTTCCCGCAGCCAAGGCTGCTGCAACCTGCCCTATGAAAATAGCGAGCGGAAAATTCCAGGGACTGATGCAGACAAACACGCCCCGCCCATGAAGGCTTAATTGGTTCTTCTCTCCCGTTGGTCCTGGTAAAGAGACTGGAACACTCATCAAGCGGCGGGCTTCAGTAGCGTAATACCGACAAAAGTCTACCGCTTCACGCATTTCTGAAACCGCATCCGGCAGGGTTTTACCGCCCTCGTAGACTAACAACGTTATGAGCTCTTCACGACATTTTTCCAATAATGTCGCCAAATTCTCCAGGGCAAGGGCACGCACCCCAACAGATGTCACGCTCCATTCCTCAAAGGCGCCCTGTGCCAAGGTCATCGCTTTTTCTACATCCTTCGCTGTCGCATTCCAAACTTGACCAATCACCTGTTCATTGTTCGCAGGGTTCACAACCTCGGCAAAATTGCCTTGGCGGATAGAGTTTCCGGAAATAAGCGGAGTGGAAACCCAAGGAGAGCCCGTTGGCATCGTATTTTTTACGGCATCCATTTTTTGCTTTAAAAGGTGGATTTTCTCTACATCATTGAGATCAATTCCTTCAGAATTCTGGCGCTGGGGGCTAAATAAATTCAATGGTAAAGGAATTCTGGGGTGAGGAATCACTGCATAAGAGCGCGCTTCCTCTATAGGATCAGCAATCAAAACCTCAACAGGTACAGCAGCATTGTAAATCTTATGCACAAAAGAAGTATTCGCCCCATTCTCAAGTAGCCGACGAACTAGGTAAGCCAACAAATCCCTGTGTTCTCCGACAGGAGCATAGACACGACACGGAACCGCAGGGTCTTTTCCTTTCACGATCTGGTCATAGAGAGCTTCTCCCATCCCATGAAGGCGCTGAAACTCGAATTGTTTATTCTCGCCAGCAAGCTCAAGTATGGTCGCCACAGTGCGCGCATTATGAGTTGCAAATTGTGGGTATATAGCTTCAGGAGCGGCAAACATCTTTTGGGCGCATACCTGATAGGAAATGTCCGTAAAGACTTTACGGGTAAAAACAGAATAGTCCCGCAATCCTTTTTCCTGGGTGCGCTTAATTTCAGAGTCCCAATAGGCCCCTTTCACCAACCGGATGCATAGCCGACGCTCATGGCGCTTAGCCATATCAATGAGGTAGTCGATCAGCAAAGACGCTCTTTTCTGGTACGCCTGTACAGCCAGCCCAAAGCCATCCCACCCTTTTAAATTCTGATGGCCGGAAATGAACTCAATAATATCCAGCGATATATCGAGCCTCTCCGATTCCTCAGCGTCTATGGTGAGAGGAACGCCGTTCTCTTTGGCAAGCAGAACCAAACTCAAAATCAGAGGCCTTAATTCTTCATTTATCTGCTCCCGTTTTGCAAGTTCATAACGGGGATGAAGCGCTGACAGCTTAACAGAAATACTGCTTTGAGAGAAGATATCCTTCTCCCTTTTTAATTTTCCTATGGTTTCGATGGCTTGGGTGTAGGCCTCAAAATAGCGATGAGCGTCCTTTTTGGTGCGTGCCTCTTCCCCTAACATATCATAAGAGTGGCAATATCCCGATTCTTCATCTGTTTTCGCACGCTTCAAGGCATCCTTGATTGTCTCCCCCATAACAAACTGATTGCCCATAATTTCCATGGCTTTGGCAATGCTCTGCCGAATAATGGGTTCGCTCACTCGACGTGTTAAGCCCTTGAATATGTCCAAAAAGCCTTTTTTCTCTAATCCCCAATGCATTAAATGATCTGCTGTTGATAATCCAAAGCTCGTAAGCTTTGCAAAAAATGTCTTATCCTGTGCATCCCTTTCAGCCAAACGATCACCCCATTCAACCGAACCGATCTTATCCCGGATCAAGCGCATCTTGGTGTCCGTATCAGGAACACGCAACAAGGCTTCAGCCAGACACATCAGAACAATGCCTTCCTGGCTATTTAAATCATAGGTCTGAAGAAAGTTTTCAATGCTAAAACTGTTTAATTTTTGCTCCCTCAGCCCTTCTACAAAACTACGGGCCCGCTCGGCGATCCGCTGCGATTGTTCAGGGGTTTGACGTACCTGCTCTAAAAGGTAAGCAACGACTTCAGCTTCATCTTTTCTGTAAAAATCATTAAAATGAAGGGCAGGAGCAGGAGACTCCAGATTAGAGTTAATGTTGGAGCAAAGATTATCCTCACTTGTTAAGGGTTCACCCTTCACCTTAAATTTCATGCCATTGCTCCGCAAAAATCATACACAATAAAAAATGTTAACAAAATTAAGAGATTTGCCCAAATGGTTTTATCAATTTCGGGATTTTTTTCTAAGACCAATGAGCGATCAAGAGCACTATAAAAGAACCCCTCACCTCCCATTACGCTTTGGGAAGATACAGTGCGCGCTTGTATTGATCACTTCTTCCCTTGTGGGCTTTGTTGAATAATTGCGTAATTTGGTAAATCAACGAGCACCGGCTCGGTGGTCGTTGATTGAACAAACGTCCTTGGCCAAAAGAACAAAATCTGCAACTGTTAATTCTTCAGCTCTGGCGCACGGGTTTAAACCCAATTCGCTGAGCCTGCTTTCAGAAAACAAGGATTTAAGGCTAGAGCGGATCATCTTTCTTCGTTGTCCAAAAGCGTGCTGAGTGACCCGTTCCATATGCGGAAACAAAGCTTTTTCATCAGACGCTAACGATCTTGGAATAAATTGAACAACGCTGGAGGTGACTTTTGGGGCTGGTGTGAAGGCTTTAGGTGACAAATCAAACAGGCGCCTTCCCTCACAAAGCCACTGGGTCAAGATCGATAATCGGCCATAGGCTTTGGTGCGTGGTTTTGCGATAAGCCGCAAAGCAACTTCTTTTTGAAACATCAAAGTCAAGGATGAAATACGGTCAAGATTTGACAGCCACTGGATTAACAGGGCTGTTCCAATGTTATAGGGCAGGTTTGCAATAATTTTGATATTGCCTTTTGAAACAGCCAATTGAGGAGAAAGCTGAAGCGCATCTCCTTCAATCACTTCAAGGAACCCGGGGAATGCGGCTTGGACATCCGCTAATATGTCAAGACATCGATGATCCCGTTCAACGGCAACAATACGGGCTCCGGCTTCCAATAACGCACGCGTCAACCCACCCGGGCCTGGGCCGACCTCAAACACGGTAACATCGGCAAAGTTTCCGGCAGCTTTAGCAATCCGTCGGGTCACATCCATATTGAGCAAAAAATTCTGCCCAAGGCTTTTTTTTGCTAATAAGCCATAGTGATCAACAACTTCCCGTAAAGAGAGAAGAGATTCATCACTTCCACTCAATAAAAGCAACACTCTTTAATTTTGCCATTTCCTGTGCTGCCCGTTTACCCAGCTTTTCCTGCTCAACGGCATTAGACGCCATATCCCGTGTTGGTTCCGGTGGGGGAGCTACTTTTGGCATCCTCTTAGAACAAACCATTGTCACAACCAACCCATCCGGCGTCATGGTCGGCTGGATACAGGTTCCTACTTTTGCTTTCTGTATCAATGGCTTCAATGGGGCTGGCAATTGGGCCAATTTAACAACCCGGTTTGCATCAACTTTTGCACCAAATCCGCTAGCAGCTTTCAGGAAAGCCGGACATCCTTTCGCTTGATGCGTTTCTTCAATCTTTGGTCCCATGATCATCATAACTTCTTCAGGGGTCTGTGGAGACACATCAAAAATTGCCTGGCACAAAGTAATCTCCATCTCATCCGGAGAGGGAGGCTCCAGCTTCACGTCTTTGGCTTGAGACAGCACCTTATCAACTTCCTGATCACTAATATGAACCAATGGGCCATACATTTCACGAACAAAGCGTACCCAGGCCATCTGCGCCCTTAAACGGGTTAACATCGTTTGTTTAGAAATACCGTTCGCCTTTAGCATCTTGACCATAGCTTCCAGTGACATCTTGTTGTCCTTGGCTAAACTCTCGAGCGCCTTTTCTACATCAGCTTCTTCCACTTTAATTTTCTTTGATTTTGCCGCTTGAAGCTGGAGAGACTCTTCTACCATTCCTTGAATAATCTGCTTGCGCATATCCTCCGGAATAGGCGTTGTAACAGGTTTGCCTGCACCAAGGTTGATCAATCGAACACGCTCCTCAACATCAGCGGCCGTAATAACATCCTTATTCACAACAACAAGTATGCGGGTTTTTGGCCCAGTGGACATATTTGCCGATGAAGGGGTTTTTTTTAAAATAGCAACGGGTTCCGGCTCAAAATCGATCTGTGACGCCGATGCTTCTCCCTTTGGGAGCGCCACATCCATTTTTGGCGTCGCTACACTCTCTCCCGCACATGCCGCCAAACCAAGCCCGGCCAAGATCATAAATACGCGTATCAACTTCAT
>CAZXMD010000046.1:0-11279 GCA_964641635.1 uncultured Candidatus Finniella sp.
CACGAGCAAGTGACATTTTGTCATGATAGACAGTCCGGTTTAAAAGCCATTATTGCGATTCACAGTACAAAACTCGGTCCCGCACTGGGGGGGTGCCGATTCTGGTCCTATGCTTCTGAAGATGAGGCGATAAAGGACGTTTTGCGTCTGTCCCGGGGGATGACCTATAAGGCAGCCCTTGCCGATCTTCAGTTAGGGGGCGGAAAAGCGGTTATTATCGGAGATGCTGCGACGGAAAAAACCCCTGAGAAATTAAGAGCTTTCGGTCGGTTTGTACAGCGCCTTCATGGTCTCTATATTACGGCAGAAGATGTGGGGACGACCACCAAAGATATGAACACAATTTATGAAGAAACCCGTTATGTGGTGGGTCGGGAAACGAATGTAGGGGGGAGCGGAGACCCTTCTATCCTGACGTCTTTTGGCGTTTTCACAGGAATCAGGGCTTGCGTCTATTACAAGATGGGCAGAAAAGACTTGTCCGGAGTCCGGGTTGCTGTAGAAGGCCTAGGACACGTGGGGACTGATTTAGTCAAGCGACTTTCAGAAGCTGGCGCATCTTTGGTTGTGACGGATATTAACAAACCTCTGCTAGAAAAAGTTGCCAGTCAGTATGCTGCACAAGCCGTTGGTATAGAAGAGATTTTTTCAGCTGATGTTGATGTGTTCGCCCCTTGCGCTCTCGGCGGTATTCTGAATGATAAAACAATCCCTCTTCTTAAATGTCAAATTGTTGCGGGGTCGGCCAATAACCAGCTCGCTGAACCGTATCATGCAAAAGCCCTGGAAGAACGGGAGATCCTTTACGCTCCGGATTACCTTATTAATTCAGGAGGCTTGATTAACGTCTCTTATGAAGGCCCGAACTATGACCTGCAGGAGGTCATGACTCACGTTGAGGGAATTTATTATACCTTATTAGAAATTTTTGAAACGGCTAAAGCCCACCATATCACCACGAGCGAAGCCAGCGATAGTCTTGCAAAAGACAGGTTTAACAAAAAGTAACCTTGTAATTAAAAGCTGCGTGCGCTTACATATCAATAAGCAGAGTTCCTGAGGTGAGGTCATTCCATGTCGCAATTTTTATGGCAAGCTTTTGTCACCTTGTTTGTCGTCATCGACCCGTTTGCGGTTGTTCCAATGTTTGTAGCCTTAACGCGCAATGAGACAACCACAAGCAAACGCCGTACAGCTTTGAAGTCGACAGTCATTGCAACCATTCTGCTTCTGTCCTTTGCTTTTGTTGGGGATAAACTTCTGGATGCTTTAAGTATTTCCGAGCCTGCCTTTCGGATTGCAGGAGGGTTTTTACTTCTGTTGGCAGCCATTGAAATGGTTGTGGCCCGTGCATCCGGCATTCGTACAACCACGGGAGATGAAGACGAGGAAGCGGCTCATCGTGACGATATTTCTGTTTTTCCGTTAGCTATCCCTCTCCTTGCTGGCCCAGGCGCTTTAACATCGGTCGTTGTTCTTATGCGCCAAGCGGAAGTAATGGGTTTTAAAGCTAGTGTGGGGGTTGTCTTGATTTTGATGAGCGTCCTGCTCATTTCCTATCTTAGCCTGCTGATCAGTGACCGCCTTATGAAGCTTTTAGGAGTCACAGGAACAAATGTGGTGACTCGCGTCTTCGGCATTATCCTTGCCGCCCTTGCGGTTCAAAACATCATCAATGGGATTACGATGGTTGTGAAAAGCATGATGGTGTAGGGGAGTAAGGAACCCTTAATCTTTAAGGGTTCCTTTAATTGCACGTCTTTATTTACTAATAGTTATTCAGCAACTTCTGCATTATCAGGAGCATCTTGAGGAATAGATTTCATGGTGAGTTTCACTTTGCCACGGTCATCAAAACCTACGACTTTGACACGAACCACGTCGCCTTCTTTCACAATGTCGCTTACTTTGGCAACACGCTCTGGAGAAAGCTCGCTGATGTGAACGAGGCCATCCCGGTTGCCCATGAAATTCACGAACGCACCAAAGTCCATAATTTTGACGACTTTGCCGGTATAAATTTCCCCAACTTCCGGATCACACGCAATACCTTTGATGGTGCTTAACGCTGCATCGATGGATTTGGAATCGACGGCAGAGATATTAACAGTACCATCATCTTCAATGTCAATCTTAGCGCCCGTTGTTTCACAAATTTCCCGAATCATTTTGCCTCCTGGGCCAATGATGTCGCGAATTTTCTCTTTGGGAATGGTGATGGTCACCATTCGAGGGGCGTGAGAGCTGACCGATTCACGGGATGATTCAATTTCTTTGCTCATTTCCTCTAAGATATGAAGACGTCCCAAGCGGGCTTGTTCGAGGGCAACTCCCATGATTTCATGGGTAATGCTTGTAATCTTAATGTCCATTTGAAGAGCTGTCACACCATTTGTCGTTCCAGCCACCTTAAAGTCCATATCGCCCAAATGATCTTCATCGCCTAAAATATCAGAGAGGACCGCAAATTTTTCCCCTTCTTTAATAAGGCCCATGGCAATACCAGCTATGGGGCGTATTAAGGGAACACCTGCATCCATCATGGATAAAGAGGTGCCGCAAACCGTTGCCATTGAGGAAGATCCATTGGATTCTGTGATTTCAGATACGGTCCGAATGGTATAAGGGAATTGCTCTTTTGTTGGGAGCAAGGGGCGAATAGCACGCCAGGCCAGCTTTCCATGACCAACTTCCCGGCGACCTGGAGATGACATACGACCAACTTCACCTACCGAATAGGGGGGAAAGTTATAGTGAAGAAGGAAGCGTTCCCGATATTCCCCTTCAAGGGCATCAATGATTTGTTCATCGTGTCCAGTTCCAAGGGTGGTAACGACAAGAGCTTGAGTTTCACCGCGTGTAAACAGAGCACTCCCATGGGTGCGCGGCAGAAGGCCTGTCTCGCAAACAATGGGGCGGATAGTGGTCAAATCACGGCCATCAACGCGTTTTGAATTCTCTAAAATGAGATTTCGTAAAATCTCAGCTTCCAAAGCCTTTAAGGCATGTTTTAAGGCCGTCTCACCCTCAATTTCAGTGGCAAACTTTTCTTTTGTGGCTGCTTTCACGGCTGCAATGGCGCTATAACGGTCCTGCTTTGTTGTGATGCCATAGGCCTTGCGCAAGTCTTTCTCAGCAAATTTCTTGACTTGTGAGTAAATAGCCACTTCATCATAGGCAGGAGCAGGCAATGTCCAATGATCTTTTCCAGCTGCATCTCTCAACTGTGTAATAGCTTCAATAATGGGTTGGAAAGCATTGTGACCAAATTCAACAGCGCCCAACATGACATCTTCGGATAGCTCTTGAGCTTCAGACTCAACCATCAATACGCCACTTGTCGTACCAGCCAAAATTAAGTCCAGTTGGCTGTCGGCTAATTCAGCAGGCGTTGGGTTCAAAATATACTGGCCATTTGCGTAACCAACGCGTGCGGCGCCAACTGGTCCTAAGAAAGGAACGCCGGAAATGGCAAGGGCTGCGGAAGCACCAATCAAGGCAACAACATCTGGATCATTTTCAAGATCATGGCTCAAGACAGTACAAATAACCTGCACTTCATTACGGAAGCCTTCAAGAAACAAAGGTCGAATAGGACGGTCAATAAGGCGTGATGTAAGTACTTCTTTTTCAGAAGGCCTACCTTCCCGTTTGAAAAATCCACCGGGGATGCGTCCCACAGCAAAAACCTTTTCTTGATAATGAACGGTAAGGGGGAAAAAATCTACGGATGGGTTGGGCTCTTTTTGGGCAACAACTGTACACAAAACAGTTGTTTCACCATAGGTGGCAAGGACAGCGCCATCGGCTTGCCGTGCAACTTTACCGGTTTCAAGGATAAGCTTACGGTTAGCCCAATTAATTTCTTGACGTGCAATTTTGAACATTTGTGACATTAAAGGTACCTTTTCATCTTGGGAGTATATATTATTGAATGGAGCCCCAAAACTTCATTCATTTCCATCTCATATGTCTGCGACATTGTTTCTCAGCGATTTGTATTTGTTAGGAGGCAGCTAAATGAATCAATTATCGACGAATCTCTAAGCGTTTAATCAAGGTTTGATAGCGCTCATCACTTTTAGCCTTGAGATAATCAAGAAGGCGGCGGCGTTGACCAACCATAAGGATCAGGCCACGCCGGGAGTGAAAATCTTTCGGATGGGTTTCCATATGTCCGGACAGATTTCGGATGCGCTCCGTTAAGATAGCAACCTGAACTTCAGGGGAACCTGTATCACCGGGCTTTGTGGCAAATTCTTGAATTAACTCTTGCTTGCGTACTGCTTCAATCGACATCGGATTTTATCCTCTTCTTTCATACTATATAACCATTAATAAAATCGCACTCCGGCTTTTTTCAAGTCAGAGCACTTCAGTGACTGCCTCAGATTATGAAGCTTTCGATTTATCAATTCGAATATTTACGGCCAAACCTACAAAAAGACGTAGGCGGATAGCGAAAACATGCGAATTGCCTCAAGCATTAGCCAAAAGTTACTCCACTACTCGGCATATCTCAAGGGCGCCAGTTACTTAAAAACTCGTTTCGGATAGTAGTAACCATCAATCTGCTTAGCAAGGGCTACGACTTGATCCGACAACTTAAGAACAACCAAAGACCCATGGCCCTGCTTTCCAACAAAAGGAATCCGTTGCCCCTGGTTGATCATCATTGCTTCTTCCATCGTTATGGAAACCGCCGGGATGTCGTCCAGAACAGCCCCAAGAGGAAGAAATATGCAATGCAATTCTGATTTATGCCCCAATTCTGTTAAATTTTCCAGAGAAATCGCATCGTTTTGATGAAATTTTCCAACCATCATACGCCTTAAGCGAGAAACATGCCCTACAGTGCCCAGAATTTCAGCCATATCACGGGCGATAGAGCGCACATACGTACCGGGTCCACAAGTGACAATGAATGTGGCCTCATCTTTAGAATCAACAGACTCAAGAGTAAGGTTATGGATGGTCACGGGGCGTGTTTTCAGGACAATAGCCTCTTTTAAACAGTCAATGATGGAGGCATCGCCAGAACGCGCCAGATCGTAAGCCCGTTTCCCATCAATTTTAAGGGCAGAAAAAAGGGGCGGACGTTGATGAATGACCCCGATAAACCGAGGTAAAATGGCTGAGATCGATTCAGATGTTGGACGGTGGCTAGAGGTTCCAATTATGGCCCCTTGCGCATCATCTGTCGTGCGTTGCTCTCCCCAGGTCACCTGAAAACTATATTGTTTCCTATCAGCAACAACATAAGGGATGGTTTTTGTGGCTTCACCTAAAGCAATAGGCAAAACGCCTGTTGCAAGGGGATCTAGTGTACCTGCATGGCCGGCCTTGCAGGCCCCCGTAAGGCGACGCACCAGGCTGCTGGCTTTGGTGGAAGTCATGCCATAGGGTTTGTCGAGAATAATCCAGCCGCTTATTGGCTTGTTGGTTTTCATAAGTTTCGACCGATGCGGCTATTGTGGTGAATGGCTATAGAAAAAATCAAACCTTGTCCGATGAGTAATGATAACAGGGCAGTTCCTCCATAGGAGATGAACGGTAGGGGAACGCCAACAACGGGTAACATGCCCATAACCATAGCCATATTAATGAATACATACAAGAAAACAATTGTGGTCATTCCTATTGCGACCAATCGCCCAAATGAATTCCGGCTGGTCATGGCAACCCGAAACCCATAGGCAAGAAGTATGGCGTATAGCCCAAGCAGGACAATTCCCCCTATGAGGCCAAATTCCTCACAAAACATAGTGAAGATAAAGTCGGTTTGCTTTTCGGGCAAGAAATTAAGGTGGCTTTGGGTTCCCTGAAGAAAGCCTTTACCTAAGACACCGCCAGAACCAAGGGCAATTTTAGATTGGCTTACGTGGTAGCCAGAATTTGTGGGGTCATTTTCCGGATTGATGAAAGTCAAAATCCGGTTCTTCTGATAGTCATAGAGTAGCATCCAAATTACCGGAGCTGCTGCTAATACGCCACTTCCCGCAATGGCAAACTTCCACCACCGAACACCCGTAACGAAGAAGAGAGTGGCGCCACACAAAATCAGGATGACAGCCGTACCTAGGTCGGGTTGGCGCATCACAAGAAGCGTTGGCATTAAGATAAGCGCCAAGGGAAAAAGCAAAGTTGAAAATTGATGAATTTCCGTAAGAGTGCGTTTATGAAAATAGCGAGCGAGAGCGAGAACAAGGGCAATTTTCATAATTTCTGACGGTTGAAGCTGGATAATATAGAGATCGATCCAACGTTGAGCGCCCATTCCCACGAAACCCATGACCTCAACTCCAATAATGAGGAAAAGGGCGACAAAGTAGAGGGGGTACGCATAAGACATCCAGCTTCGGCTATCTGTTGTCGCAACCACGAGCATCAAGGTAAACCCAATAGAAAAGCGAAGGAGCTGTTTCCAGGCCCAGGGGACCATGCTTCCATTAGCAGCAGAATAAAGCATCAGGAACCCAACGCTGGCAATGAGTACCAGTATACCAATCACCCAGGGGTTAATTTGACGTAGAAGAGAAAGTCTAAGGACAAATGACGTCATAAAGGCTGTTGTTTTATTAATTGTTAATATTCCGTACTCTACATAATTTTTCAGGCTGAGTGCAATAATGCAGTTAAAAAATTCATCTGTCTATTTTTAATCCGATAAATCAAGAAACTTTTAAAAAATTAATAAAATTTTAAATCTTTAGCGGTTTAATTAAAGTATAGCGTGAGAATTCTCCAGGAGCTGGAGAGAATAGGGAGGCTTAAAAATGGTTGAAAGCTTGCAACATAAACTGGATCGGGTTAGACCACCTCGAGTTCAGATTACCTATGATGTAGAAATTGGCAATGCCATTGAAATGAAAGAATTGCCCTTTGTTATGGGAATTCTGGCAGACCTTTCCGGTATGCCTTCAGACCCCCTACCTAAAGTTAAAGAGCGCAAATTTGTAGAGATTGACCGCGATAATATTAACGAAATTATGGCTTCTATTGCTCCACGACTGGCTTTACGTGTCAAAAACACACTTACCAATGACGATACACAGATGAGTGTTGAACTGTTCTTCAAAAATCTCGAAGATTTCGAGCCTGTCAACGTGGTCAAACAAATTCCAGCATTGGCACGGCTTTATGAAGCACGGACACACTTGAAAGATTTGTTAACGAAATTGGATGGCAACGACACGCTGGGTGAATTGTTGCAAGAGATTATCACAAATACAGAAAAGCGGGACGCTATCAAACAGGAGCTGGGCATAAATGATGCTCCAGCTGCGACATAAAGTCATTAAGGAGACATAACCATGGCTGACGAAACAACCCCTGCAGCAGAAGAATCCGCCCTTGACGTCTTGATGACCAAAGGGAAATTGGCCCGTGATGAGAATCAACGGCCTTTTGCACGGAATATGGTGACAGAATTTGTCAATCAGGTTCTTGAGCAAGGTACAGTGGTGAGTAATGATACTGTGGCTTTCATTAATCAACGCATTCTAGAATTGGATGATTTGATTGCCAATCAATTGAATGAATTTATGCATGATCCTGCATTTCAGAAATTGGAAGGTTCTTGGCGGGGGTTAAGTTATTTGGTGATGAATACTGAAACAGCCGTCCACTTAAAACTTCGCTTAATGAACATTACAAAAAAAGAACTTCTTGATGACTTGGAAAAGGCTGTTGAATTTGACCAAAGTCAAATGTTCAAAAAGATTTATGAGGAAGAATATGGCACCTTTGGTGGACATCCTTATTCTTGTTTGGTTGGGGATTATGAATTCACGCGCCACCCTCAAGACATGGAGTTGCTGCAAAAGATTTCTCAGGTGGCAGCAGCTGCCCATGCCCCGTTTTTGACAGCAGCTGATCCTAAATTGTTTGATTTGGATAGCTTTGAGCATTTAGGTGTTCCCCGGGATCTTGCCAAGATCTTTGAAAGCCTTGAAATGATTAAATGGAATTCCTTCAGGGAAACAGAAGATTCCCGCTATGTAGCCATGTTACTGCCGCGCGTTCTGATGCGTCTGCCTTATGGCGCCAATACGTTACCAGCGGAAGGATTGAACTTTGAAGAAGATGTTTCAGGCGCTGATACATCCAAATTCTGTTGGACGAACCCTGCCTATATTCTTGGGGAACGCATCACCAATGCGTTCTCTCATTATAAATGGACAGCAGCCATTCGTGGCGTTGAAGGCGGTGGTATTGTTGAAGGTTTGCCAGCCTATACATTTAAAACAACCGATGGTGATATTGCTTTGAAGTGCCCAACGGAAACTGCCATTACGGACCGTCGAGAAAAAGAACTGAGCGATCTTGGATTCATTTCCTTATGTCATTGTAAGGGCACAGACTATGCGGCCTTTTTCGGGGGTCAAACGACTCAAAAGCCAAAAATTTATAACCTAGATGATGCAAACGCGAACTCGAATTTATCTGCGCGCCTGCCTTATATTTTGGCAGCGTCGCGCTTTGCGCACTACATTAAAGTCATCATGCGCGATAAGATCGGAAGCTTTTTGACCCGTGATAATGTTGAGAAATATCTCAACACATGGATTGCAAGTTATGTCGTTCTCAATGATAACGCTTCTCAAGCTGTTAAGTCAAAGTTCCCCTTACGGGAAGCACGCATTGACGTGTATGAAATTCCAGGAAAGCCGGGTTCTTATCGATCCGTGATTTATCTGAGGCCCCATTTCCAAATGGAAGAGTTAACAGCATCTATCCGGATGGTGGCAACATTGCCGCCACCAGCAGCAGAATAAGCTGAATCGAATTGTGAATAGGGGAGAATAAAGACCATGGGTATTAGAAAAGAGAACCTCATTAAAGGAACAACACAAACTCAGGACGATACAAATAACCCCTCTATGGGATCCGTGACAACAAGCTTCTTGTTATCAATGGATGATATGTTAGACGGCACGGTGGATACTTTTGAGAGTTCTGCGCCTCTTTTGTGGTTCTATAGCAGGGAAGAGCGTGTCAGCTCAGGTAAATCTGCTGGCGATTTTAAAGCAAGTGCGACACTGATCCATTCTTTGCTTGAATTACATATTCCAACGGATTCTTACATGCCAACCTTGAGGCAAGCCTTGAGGGACAACACGAATATTGTTGAAGTAAAGATTACGCGTGTCGGGCATACAGATGGATCATCGAATGTGGAACTTTATACGTCAACGTTCGGGGATTGCAAACTAGATGGTATAGAAGAATTTCCAGATAAACTCGTCCTTTATGTACGCGTTTACACCCGTTCAGATGAAGCGACGGCTGTTGATACGACAGGTGCGGAAGGAGAAGGGAACACAGCATCCAGCTGGGATTACTCGACAAACGCTTCGACGGCGTCCTAAAGAATCACTAGTAGCGTACCGACTTATTTATGTTATGATTAAAATGTTGGTGATACGCTATTGATGCGGGAAGATACCTTGTCCAAAGCTATTAAAGATGCCCTGGCGGAACCTAAAACACTTTCGGGTGCGCCCGCTCCTTTATTCGACCGTCTGATTGATGATGACCCAGAGACAATCAGCGAACATCCCGTAAGAAAATATTACAATCGTTTTGAGGTAACCCAGTCCATAGAGCGGGAGGTTGAGCGGATCTTGAATACCCGCGCCACCGTCAAGCGTGGGGAATATAATGATTTTTCAGAAGATCCTTTGAACTTTGGCCTTCCGGAAATGTTCGGCCTTGGGGATTTTTCCCAGTTTGATGCAGCAAACATGCAGCATTGGCCACGGATTGTCGACCTTTGTGAGCAAGCCATCTTGCGATATGAACCCCGTATTAAAAATGTAACGGCAACCGTTGCAGGATTCGATAAAAAGACTCAAGCTTTGAGTATCACCATTCACGCCGATTTTGCCATGAAGGAATTTCAGGGTGAGCTCACATTTCCAACCGTTTTCACAATGGGAAGGTAATACCCTAACTCCTCCCACAAATCAGCGCACATCTCGTAGGACATGTCTGCACCCTTAAAATATACCCCTTGTATGCTATGCCAACCATGAAATTTCTTAAACATATACAAGAAGAGGGAGATGTAAACATTCGATACCATCTTGTCATCATTCATTACATGTGGAAAAGTTAACAAAGAGTTAACGGAAATCTATTTGGTTGGTTGTAACACCATTTCCTCAACCAGAGGCTGAATGAGACATGAATAGAGCAGCTATTAAGGGAGAATAAGGGCTATGACTCTGAATCCTCATAAAGGAAATATTGTCCCAGGAACAACTCAGATCCAAGATGCGACCAATAATCCTCCTATAGGGTCTGTGACAACGAGTTTTCTTGTAAAAATGGATGATATGTTGTCCAGCACCGTGGACGGGTGTGAGGATTATGCGCCTCTCTTATGGTTCACGAGCATAGAAGAGCGGGTCAGTTCGGGCAAGTCGGCTGGTGATTTTAAGGCCAGCGCGACCCTTGTGCACTCTTTACTTGAGTTGCATATTCCAACGGATTCTTACATGCCGACTTTAAGGCAAGCCTTAAGGGATAACACGAATATCGCGGAAGTCTGCGTTTCGCGTGGGGGCAACCTGAATGGTGATGTGAACCAGGAACTTTATAATTCGAAATTCAAAGATTGTAAAATAGAGGCTATTGAAGAATTTCCGGATAAACTTGTTCTTCGTGTCCGTATTTTTGCACGGTCTGATATGGCGATCGCGGTTGATACGACCGGGACGGCTGGCGCCGGAAATACAGCTTCGGGCTGGGATTACTCAACAAACGCTCCAACAGTTTAATGCCGATTTTATAAAACGCCCTCTAGAGCGAATTGTTTTTAATAAAGGCGATGAAGTCCTTTACATCATTAAACTCCTTATAGACGCTGGCAAAGCGAACATAGGCAACTGCATCAAGATTGAGGAGGGCATCCATAACCATCTCGCCGATATCTGTTGTGGGAATTTCTGTTTCACCGGATATTTCCAGCTGACGGACAAGGCTGGAAATCACCCGTTCCGTACGTTCAGGGTCAATAGCCCTTTTATGCAAAGCTGTTTCAATAGATTGGGCGAGCTTGTCCCTATCAAAGGGGACGCGCAGCCCGCTTTTTTTTAAGACCATTAAATCCCGAAGCTGAACGCGTTCAAACGTTGTAAATCGGGACCCACATTCAACACAAAAGCGACGCCTCCGGATGGCGGCGTTATCCTCTGTCGTCCGGGAGTCTTTGACGCCTGTGTCGGGATGGCTGCAAAAGGGGCACCGCATCTTAAGTTCCTTGATCTCCCTTT
>CAZXMD010000047.1:0-11075 GCA_964641635.1 uncultured Candidatus Finniella sp.
AATTCAAAGCTTTCTGTGAGTAACGCTTGTTCTCTAATTTTTCCCCCTTTGTAGAGGATGGCTGCTTTAAGAAGCATCTCAAAAGAATGATCAAGAAAGATCAAAACACCTTCTATTCTTCCTCGATCACTAGGCCTATTAAATAATTCTGTTGCAAGGACAAGAGAATTAACAGCATGCTCTAAAAGAAGTTTGGTTTGTTTTTTCATGCAGAAGCACGTTTATCATCTTCTAACGACTCAAAGGATAGTACCAGTCGGCTTCCGTAAACTTCCGCAACCCTATTTAATTGCCGCAAATTCGACCAATGATGCGGGTCTTCTAGTCTTGATGCTGCTGGCCAGGATGTCTCTAAAGATCGGGCTAGATCAGCCAAGCTTCTTTCTGATCGGGTAAACCGGACAAGCAAAGCAGCTTGAACCCTTGGGGATGGATAAATTATGTGAGATGATTCAGATGTGGGGCCACTCGTAACAGGCATGGGAATATCCATCCCTTCTTCCATCCTTCCGTCAAGAGTTAGTGTTAATACCTCCTCTGCATTAAAAAGAGCTTCAGTTAAAGAGTCTCCTTCCGTAAGCGCCTCTTCAAAATCAGGGAATGTTACAAGAAATTTGCCATCTTCCTGTTTTTCTATAACGCACTGATATGCAATTTTCATGATAATTTTACTCCTGTTTGTCTTTCAATTGCAGCCAAAAGTCCCTTTCCTAAGTCTTTTGAGCCATGATTTGGAACCGTGGTTCTTTTACCTCCTTTACCCATACGGTAATGGCTGCCTTGGATTCGCAAGATTTCCCATCCATTTTGCTCTAATTTTTTAATGACTTGCTTTCCATTCATACTATAAAGATATATCTTTTCTGATATAAGTCAAGGGCTTTGAATACCCTATTGCCTTTTCCGTTAATTTTTCAACCTCACCAATTCAAGCCCTTCTTCACAAAAATCACCCGGTACAAAAGGAAGGTGGTCTACAATTCCAGCGTGAGGCGCTCGAATCGTATGTTCCATCTTCATGGCTTCCAGGATCATCAAGGCTTGGCCAGCCTCTACAGGCTCATTCAAGACCACTAGAACGGAAACCACCCGTCCGGGCATGGGGGCCATAAGATGGGCGTTCGCGCCCGTTTTTGTAAGTTCCGGGACATTTGCAGCTGCTTGCTTCAAACGATAGAGCCGCCCGTTTAAGTAAACATGAATCTCTTGCTCAGTTAAAGTCACTTGGGCGTGGTAATGACCATCGCCAATCTTGATAGAAATATTGTTTTCATCAGAAAAAGAAGCCTCAAGGTTTTCGTGAACTTTCCCTCCAAGACTGATTTTCATCCCACCCACCAGAGAAACGGACATGCCATCGGTAAAGTGGAAATGATGGACCGCAGGCGCATTGAGCCGCCATCCATCCTGGCACATCCAGGCCGTCGCATTCCCTGATCTGGCCTCATGATGTAGCCACAACACAACCAGGATATAGGCTTCTTCCGGAAGCGCCACGCCTTCCGCCTCCTGGTCAACATAACGGTCAATAAATCCAATATCCGGCACGCTTTCCCGAACATCCGGAAAAGCCAGGAGCCGCTTCAGGAAATTCAGGTTCGTTTTGACTCCCTTAATCTGAGCGCCAGATAGGGCCGTTGTCAATTGCTTGAGGGATACGTCACGATTTTTGCCCCATGCGATAATCTTGGCAATCATAGGATCATAATAAATGGTGACGGCATCCCCTTCTCGAAGGCCTGTATCAACACGTACATTTTCCCCAATAGGGAGGTTGAATTGCGTGATGGTACCGATAGAGGGCAGGAAGTGCTCGTCTCCATCTTCTGCATATAAACGGGCCTCAATAGCATGGCCCCGCGGCTGGCAATCCTTAAGCCCCAAAGTCAAGGGTTCCCCCGCTGCAACGCGCAATTGCCATTCCACAAGGTCAAGCCCCAAAATCATTTCTGTAACAGGGTGTTCCACCTGTAACCTTGTATTCATTTCCAGAAAGAAGAATTCCCCAGTCTCCGTTACCAGAAACTCAACCGTTCCCACGCCTTCATAAGCGACGGATTTGGCAATATCAACAGCAGCCTTGTGAAGGCTATGACGTAACTCATCGGACAGGTAGGGCGCCGGAGCTTCTTCCACTACCTTTTGGTGGCGTCGCTGAAGGGAGCAATCCCGATCCGACAGGGCCAGGCAGTTCCCATAAGAGTCAGCTAAAATTTGCACCTCCACATGGCGTGGGCGCTCCATATATTTTTCCAGCATCATCTGGTCATTGCCAAAAGCAGATAGAGCTTCCCGCTGACAGGCAGCAAGGGCATCGTTAAATTCGCCCGCTGTATTAACCCGGCGCATTCCTTTACCGCCGCCACCATAGGTCGCCTTAATGAGAAGAGGAAAACCAACCTGACAGGCGGCAACCAGCAGATCTCCTTCGCCTTCATATCCCGGAATAACTGGTACATTAACGGATTTGGCAATGGCTTTGGCCTGGCTTTTCGACCCCATCGCCTGGATAGCTTCTGTTGGAGGACCAATGAAGACAAGTCCAGCATCCCGGACACGGGAGGCAAACTCAGGATTTTCTGACAAGAATCCATAGCCGGGGTGGATGGCCTCTGCTCCATGTTCAAGGGCAACCCGAAGAATCGCTTCTCCATTCAAGTAACTGTTGCGCACCTCTGGGGGACCAATAACCACAGCCGCATCAGCCATTTGCATGTGCAAGGCGGCCTGATCTACCGTTGAACTCACAGCAATGGTCTTAATCCCTAATCGGCGACAGGTTTGTCCAATTCGACAAGCTATCTCTCCCCGGTTGGCGATTAAAACACGAGACAACACGAGAGCTTACCCCTCCCCGCTTTTAGAAGCCCAGGATGGAATCCGCTTGGCTAAAAAAGCATTGATGCCCTCTTGCCCCTCGGCAGAGGAGCGTACCATGGCAATGCGGCGGGCTGTTTCATCATGAATTGTCTCATCAATAGGGCGGGATTCCACAAAACGGATCAGTTCTTTTGATGCTTTAATGGCCTCCGGGCTTCCTTTAAGAATGGAGACAGCCAAAGATTCGACCGTAGCCTCAAGCTCCCCTTCCCCAACCACTTGATGAACCAATCCAAGGCGCAAAGCCTCCGCTGCACTCATGCGGTCTGCCGTCAGCACATATCGGCGCGCCTGACGCTGGCCAATGGCATTGATGACATAGGGGCTAATCATCGCAGGAATTAAGCCCCATCTTACCTCAGACAAGCAGAAGAACGCTTCCCTAATACAGATCGCAATATCACACGCAGCAACCAAACCGACCCCACCCCCAAACGCAGCCCCTTGAATACAGGCAATCGTTGGCTTCGGGCATTTATCAATAATATCCAGGAGCCGTGACAGTTTTTTTGCTTCTTCAACATTCTTCTCCAATGTGTAGGCCGCAACGCACTTCATGTGGTTCAAATCGGCGCCTGCTGAAAATATTTGTCCATTGGCTGTCAATATAATCACCCGGACGGATGGGTCCTGACCAAAGTCAAAAAATGCCTGGGAAAGATCTTCGATTACATTCTCATCCAAAGCATTATGGACCAGGGGGCGGTTAAGGGTGATTTTCGCGACGCCTTTTAACTCTTCAAAAGTTTCACATAAAATAACAGGTTCTGACATGGGTCGTTACTTTCCTCAAAAAATTACATCCTAAAGACACCAAATTTCGTCGGACGGTACGCCGTCTTTTGAGACAAGGCCAAACCCAACCCTAGAACACGGCGCGTCTCTTTTGGATCAATGATTCCATCATCCCACAGTCGGGCAGAAGCATAATAAGGATGGCCTTGAGTTTCGTACTGCCTCTGGATCTCAGCTTGAAACGAAGCTTCCTCAGCCACTTTCGGGGCTTTCCCTTTAACTTTATCTGCATCTGATTTAATTTGTGTTAAGACCATGGCGGCCTGCTCACCCCCCATAACGGATATGCGGGCATTGGGCCACATCCATAAGAACCGTGGGCTATAGGCGCGCCCACACATGGCGTAATTTCCGGCCCCAAAACTGCCCCCAATAATGACCGTGAACTTGGGAACAGCGGCGCAAGCCACCGCATGGACCAACTTTGCGCCATCTTTGGCAATTCCTCCGGCTTCATACTTACGGCCCACCATAAACCCGCTAATATTTTGCAAAAAGATAATGGGAATATTTCGCTGACAGCAGAGTTCAATGAAGTGAGCCCCTTTTTGCGCGCTTTCAGAAAATAAAATTCCGTTATTTGCCAGAATACCAACCAAATGACCAAAAATACGGGTAAAACCACAAACCAGGGTTGACCCGTATAAAGGCTTAAACTCATCAAACTCACTGCCATCCACAATACGGGCAATAACTTCTCTCACATCATAAGAGTGTTTCAGATCTTTCGGGACAATCCCATAGAGTTCTTCCATGTCATATAAAGGAGACTTGATCTCCATTGGCGAAACGGGAACTTCCTGGTTTAAAGAAGCAACAATTTGACGGGTAAGCCCTAACGCTTCTGCGTCCGTCGCCGCTACATAATCCACCACGCCGGAGCTTCGCGCATGCACATCCGCCCCCCCTAAGTCTTGCGCGGAGACTTCCTCTCCCGTAGCGGCCTTCACCAGAGGCGGCCCCCCAAGAAAAATGGTCCCCGTTCCTTTGACAATAACAGACTGGTCGGCCATGGCTGGTACATAGGCGCCACCCGCCGTGCAGGAGCCCATAACAACGGCAATTTGAGGAATGCCTGCCGCTGACATTTGGGCCTGGTTGTAAAAGATACGCCCAAAGTGGTCACGGTCCGGAAAGACCTGGTCCTGGTTCGGAAGGTAAGCCCCCCCTGAATCCACCAGATAAAGGCACGGCAGCCGGTTCTCCATGGCAATTTCCTGGGCGCGCACATGCTTCTTAACCGTCAAGGGAAAATAAGTCCCCCCCTTTACCGTGGCGTCATTGGCCACAATCATGCAAGGGAGACCTTGAACATTCCCGATGCCGGTCACAATGCCCGCCGCGGGAATCGGTTCGTCATAAACCTGATGCGCTGCCAACTGGGAGAGCTCCAGAAACGGGCGGCCCGGGTCAAGAAGCTGGTCGATGCGTTCCCGCACCGGCATTTTGCCCCGCTCTTTGTGCTTTTTGATGGCGGCAGTTCCGCCCCCTTGTGCAATCTGCCCGACCTTTTCCCGCAAATCGTCAACGAGGGCGGTCATAGCCTCTTTGTTTTGCTGATAATCTTTGGAGTGAGGCTGCACCAGGGTCTGCAAAACAGGCATCTATACGGAACCTTTTCTTAAGAAAGACAACAATATATAAATCTCTCTTAAAATTTAACCCGCTTTTGTCAAAGGCGCAAGGTGGGTGAGATAATGCTATATATCTGTTGCATATTGAAAAAATATGGAATATAATTTGCATGAAATCTTACACTACCACATATAACATTTATCAGATTTTATCATTTCATTTTTTGGAACTTGTTGGTAGAAAAAATTACAATTTTAAAAATTAAAAAAACAGCTTGTATATCTAAATCATCATTATTATATACAAGATATCCAATATGACTTTTATTAAAAAAACATGAATTAAGTTGTATTGGTCTATTTCCCTATAACACTGATTTTATTTAATTCGTTTGATGGTTTTAGACAAATAGAAAAGGATGATTCAAAATGAAAATGTCAACGTTGATCAAAATAAGCTTGAGCGCACTCGCCATTACGGTGAGCATGCCGATGGAAGCGGGAGCGATGCAGGCAGCAAGAGCATGGGCAGCTCAACAAAGACTTGCCGCTGAACAAGCTGCTCAACAACAGGCAGAAGCACAACCTCAACGGGAAGAAGAAGCCCGTCAACAAGCCCTGGCTCAACAACAGGCTTTAGCGCGCCAACAACAAGAAGAGCAACGCAGACGTGAGGAAGCAGAACGACGCCAACGGGAGGAAGCAGCCCATCAGCAAGCTCTGGCTCAACAACAGGCTCTAGCCCGCCAACAACAAGAAGAACAACGCAGACGGGAAGAAGCAGAAGCGCAACGCCAGCGTGAAGAAGCCGCCCGTCAACAAGCTCTAACTCAACAACAGGCATTAGCACGCCAACAACAAGAAGAACAACGCAGACGCGAGGAAGCAGAACGACGCCAACGTGAAGAAGCCGCCCGTCAACAAGCCCTGGCTCAACAACAGGCCCTAGCCCACCAACAGCAAGAAGAACAACGTAGACGTGAAGCCCAGGCTCTAGCTCAACGGCAAGCTCAACTGGTGAACCTTGATGTGCATCATAACTCAATTATATTCCAAGAAATTGAAGGACAAATTCAGAAGAATATTAACCTGAACCCTCTCATTGTTGACCTGGATCAAATTACTGCAGATAACGATGATACTTTTAATCGTCCTGTAGCGTTGATTTTAGAAGCTATCAAAGAATCGGGGCTTTATATTGAGCAAAAAAGACAATTATTAGATAAACTAGGAATGCAGCTCAATATAGTTGTCCCTGAGTTCGTAGTCGCTGAACTTGACGGTCGACCATCTGGCGATGTGTATTGGGAAAGAATGAAATCGATTCTATCCAACATCCAAGAAATAGCAGAAAATTTGAACCACACCAATTTAGTACCTATTAACCCAATCCAAGAACTTATTGAGCAAATTCCATTGAATCCTACATTTAAATCCGTACGTGAAGTTATGGTGCAGATGAGAAATAATCGCGATAACATTAATTATAAAATTAATTTTTGTATTAGTAAAATAATAGAATTGCCCCTTAATCAAAGAAGTCAATGGTTAGATTTATTGAAAGAAAAGATAAAAAAAATGCAACCTACTTATGATGGGGGACAGAAAGCAATGCTCCCTGGCCAATTTAATACAGCAGTTCTGAGCATGATGGCTAACATAGAAAGTAACAACCCCATGCAAGCGAACGTAAAGCCAAAATTAGATCCACAACCTGCCATACTGCCTATTCTGGCGTTAAATACCGCAGATAACTTAAATTTGGCTATTGATCAACTAGATAGAAGAGTAATAGATGTTTTGACAGATAAAAATGCCCCTAATCGTGACAAACGCCTAGAAGAATACGTTCTTAGTCATTGGCACAAGTACTACAAAACTCCAGCTATTAATGCCAACATGATAAAGAGGCAGCTGCAAAACATATTCAATACAATTAATCTAACTGGTGATTCATCTGTTAAAAAGACCGCACAAAAAGTAGTTTTGATAGAAAGAATTTTGCAGGATATGATGAAAATAACACCTCACAATGGATTGACTTTAGGCAGCATTATACAAAACATAACAGATAGCGTACATCAAAACTTGGTAACCGCGGTTACGATGCCCTCCATTTTTACCCGTATGGAAAAAATTAAAGAATTTTCATCCGTAAATTGGGATCAAGTCCTTTGCGACAATGTCTATGATCTATATGCTAATTTAAAGAAGGGAGATCAGGAAAGTCAGCCTGCCTATTGGACACGCATTGGCAATTACGTAATTGATATATATAATGCAAAAGTCAAACCATATATATATCCGGATGGGCTGTATCAATCTTTATGTAACAACAATGCGGTTAAACTAACCCCCCTAAATGTGATTTTTTCAGATTATCAGACATCTACGAATGCTGTTACCTCGAACAATTGTTACATTTTTGATATAAATACGGTTAACTTATCTAGGGAAAGCCTTCCATTTAAAAAAGAATTGGCAAATAGTTATGAAAAAATTCATGATTATTTTATAAAAACTTTAACCCAACTTTTCAATACAAACCATCCAATTAGACAAGGACTAAATTGGGATTGGTATCATGGTCTTGAAAATGACTGGAACAATCCTGAACGATTAGAATTATGCAAAAGAACTTTGGCAATTTTTGCTTACTTTAACCGTCAGGGGGACCATTATAATGATGATATCGTAGATACAGCAGCATTAGCAGGGGGATTTACGCATTGTAAAGATGGTAAAAAGGGAGCTATTGGTTCTGTTTCTAGCCGCATCTTACAAGCTTTAACGGGAGAGAATGAAGTCCTCGTTGCAGAGGATTTTGATAGTGTTCTAAAGAAACGTATTTTGCCTAACTTTAAGATAGACACAATTGATGCGTTAGCCAATCATGACCATGGAGAAAATGTCTCCATAATAGGTGCTATAAAACAAAGGCATAAGGATTTCTGGGAGTTCCCTTGTGACATAGTCGCTAATTATGGTGGTAATTATAGATATTGTGACTACGCCTATATGGACGCGGGTTGGAACGAGGCGTATAATGAAGACGTTAGTGATAAAATTCTACAACATTTTTACCAGCATATTTATGTCGGTTCCCATGAATTGGTAAACACCATTTATGCCTACTTAAAAACGGGCAATGAGGAGGACAGTCGCAAGAAGTGCGCTGATTTCTTAGGGCTCGCAATGACCAGGCTTTCTAAACAGCGTCCGTTTGAGGAATTAATACTCAATACTTTTGACTTCGCGCCAATGTTCAAAGCACGCTACTGTGAGTTGCGAGACCCAAACAAGGATAACGGCGACTATATGCCGACACGAAAAGGACTGGAAACGATATTGTTCTACGGCGACTACCTTGCGTGGAATGGCGAGCCCGATGACCACCCGTTACGAAAAGATTGGGAAGAAACCCTCGGTTACTTGAGAACTCATCATCAAGATGTTTACAATGATATCTATGACCGTTAGGGAGGTTATGCAGATCGGTGATCATTCGTGGTAATAGAAAAAAACCAAAGAATCTCGGTAGAAACTGGGTTCAGGAAATCCATATGTGTCATCTTGTAGATTTTCTGGACAAATTATGGCTGTTTGACATACCTCCCTCCTCCGTGGGGGGGCGACTCTGAGCGCAGTGACTCGCTAAGGCGTAGACAAGAGAGTCGGGTAGAGTCGACCATGTCAGCTATGAAGACAACCACTAAATGACCAGAGTGTTGTGAATCATAAAAATTCACAAAAAAGGGGGCTTGAAAAAACCTGGGAAATAACGCAAAAGATTAAGGAGAGTTATACGGTCGCCATTTACGTCATTGTTTTTGGTTTTAAACAAAAAGGGAAAAAGCTTATGAAAATTCACAACAAAATTCTATCTACGCTACTGATTTCAGGATGTTTTTTAAGCCAACAAGCTACACACGCTGCCCCTGTAAATGCCTACGTTGGCGCTAGCATGGGTTTTCAACGGGGATGGGGCTCTGTAAAGGGGGGAACGTTAGTTGATGGTAGACCTGTAGATGGCTTAGCAACTGTTTCTTATTCTGGGCGCATCGGGCAAAGCGACCCTGCGGGCAACCTGTTTTTTGAAATGGATACCAAAATTAACAATTGTTTTTCCCTTGGTTTAAGGCCCTATTACCACCTGGATAGCTTTGAGGCCACTGTTACGAAAAATGGTGATCTGAGTGCGTTTGCTGCTAACATATCTGAGATTGTTGGACTCTCCGTGCGCCGTCGTCATGCCTACGGAGTTCTATTCGTTCCGAAAATGCATTTAAAGGAAGTGACCGTTTATGGTCTGCTTGGTACTGAATTCTGTCGCTTTAAAGCAAAAATAAACAGAACTGTAAATACCCCCATAGCTACTGGTGATACTTTAAGTTTTCCTAAAAGTGTTTTCTCATCCGCTGCTGTGATTGGCCTCGGCGTTTCCAGAGAGTTAGGAAATTGGAGTTTGTTTGCCGAAGGCCAATATAAGCATTACCAAGCAAAACGGTTCGAAGCAGAACTTGTCTCAGATGGACTCCCAACCTCTCAATTCCTTAAATTTTCGCCCAGGTTTGCTTCTCTTATGTTTGGCGTAAAGTTTAAGCTTGTTTGAGAATAGCAGATAAACATTGTTAATGGCTCCTGGCTTTGCCGGGGGCCATTAACAGAATATCATTCTTTCGCATAGCTTCACGTAAGTTTTATGCCATCAAACCTTATGCTTTAAAAACATCACGTATCCCCTCACACACCCGGCATAAGGTTCCCGAAGCGGGTCAGGTTGCCCTCGAAGAACAGACGTACAGTTCCCACAGGGCCATGGCGTTGCTTGGCGATGATGACTTCCGCCTGATTGGCGATCTGGTTCATGCGCGCCTGCCATTCGGCGTGTTTGTCCGTGCCTTCAGGGGGTTGGCGGCGAACCTCATAATATTCTTCCCGGAAAATAAACATGACCACATCGGCATCTTGCTCAATGGATCCGGATTCCCGCAAATCTGCGAGCTGGGGTCGTTTATCTTCCCGTTGTTCAACTGCACGAGAGAGCTGGGACAAAGCAATTACGGGCACATCCAGTTCTTTGGCCAGAGCCTTTAAAGACCTGGTAATGTCTGAAATTTCCTGAACACGGTTGTCTCCTTGGCGTTTTGAGCCTCCGGATTCCATCAATTGAAGGTAGTCGATAACGATCAACCCTAATCCTTCTTGACGTTTCAAGCGCCTTGCACGGGTGCGCAACGCCGATACGGTCAAAGCAGGAGTGTCGTCAATAAATAA
The DNA here is from genome assembly GCA_964641635.1 of uncultured Candidatus Finniella sp. Classification (GTDB taxonomy): domain Bacteria; phylum Pseudomonadota; class Alphaproteobacteria; order Paracaedibacterales; family VGCI01; genus VGCI01. Next base: position 10,527 of record CAZXMD010000047.1, read on the forward strand.
GGGGATAGAACTCAAACGCCGGCTCACCTCCACAAAGGTTGGAAAGTCCTCTGCCCGGATTTCCCCCCGACGAATTCTGTCTGAGGACACGCCGGACTCGGAGGCCAAAATACGGGTAGCCAATTGCTCTGCTGACATTTCCAGGGAGAAGAACGCCACGGAGGCCCCATTCTTATTGTTTTCCATGGACGCCACAGCCGCATTAAAAGCAATATTTGTCGCCAGAATTGTTTTCCCCATGGAAGGTCGACCGGCAATAATCAATAGATCCGACGGATGCAACCCGCCCAACCATTTATCCAAATCCGTTAACCCAGACGTAACACCGACAATATGACTATCCCGACGGTAAGCGACTTCCGCCATTTCGATGGATCCTGTGAGCGCTTCCCGAAAGCTTTGAAAACCACCCGATACATTCCCCGTTGTCGCCAGGTCAAATAGCTTTTTTTCTGCTTCTTCAATTTGTTGGGTTGCACTCAAGTCCAGCTCATGAGTACGCGCCGTCAGCACCATTTCTTCCCCGATGCCCATCAATTGACGGCGGAT
>CAZXMD010000048.1:0-314 GCA_964641635.1 uncultured Candidatus Finniella sp.
CTGGATCGACAGGATCTGGATCAACAGGATCTGGATCAACAGGATCTGGATCAACGGGATCTGGATCAACAGGATCTGGATCGACGGGGTCTGGATCGACGGGTTCTGGATCAACAGGATCTGGATCGACGGGTTCTGGCTCTTCTTCTCTTTCAAAGAAGGAAGGAGGAACAGTCGGAAGGTTATCACAATTTGGCTTTGTGCAAACAGGCGTCGCACATACGGGTTCTGCGCATATGGGCGTCGCGCACACTGGTTTTGCATAAACCGGGTGTACGGTAATGCACTTCTCCTGCTTGAGTTTTTCGCCAATG
>CAZXMD010000048.1:324-11053 GCA_964641635.1 uncultured Candidatus Finniella sp.
ATACCCAGTTTTTCCAGTTTTTGGATCAGTTCAGAGGAGGAGATGGTTATGGGATGTGAAGGAAAAGGTGCAGAAGGAGCATTCTCAGAAAGCGCCCCTTCTCCGACTAGTAATGACATCAAGCAGAACCGTGAAAGAATCTTTCCGTATCTGTTGTGTTTTGGGTCTTTACCATCTTCCACCATTGTTCATCCAAAAGTAAAAACTTCCCTATTATTGATCAAGCTCAGCCCTAATATTAGAAGGTGGAGGAACAGCAGGTCTGGAGCCAGAGGTGTCTGCTTCAGGTATTGGTTTCCCTGTTACGCCAGTTTGCGCCCTATTAGGTGCGCCCAGACCAAATTCAAGCTCATTATTCTTGGTAGGGTTTGTATGGGCTGATTGAACACGTCCTTCAGTTAATCCTGCTTTATCAGGGACGTTAACCTTAGGCCAGTGTTTCGCCGGTTGTTTTCCCGTTGTTGCGCCCTCTGGCTTTTCTGGGTGATGGTGCGTTGTATTTGCTTCATTAAGTGCTTTTACCCGGTCTTTTACACCTGTTGAGATGATGTCCGTCGTTGCATGGACGCTTGGATCATGCTTCCAGATACCCAAATGTTGAAAATAAACCTTACCATCGAGCACTTTTCCGAATTCACCTCTTTTTTCAGCATTAGGGTTGTTCGGGTCAGTTTTTCTGAATATATGACCACCTATGGGTCTCAATTTTTCTGCTAATGCTTCTTCTTCAGGAGTTGGGAGCGGGTGTAGTGATGGTTTGTGAGGCGCGACATGGTGCTCTTCAGCTGTATGATGAGGTGTGACATGGTGCTCTTCAGTTTTTTCTTTAGCTGCCCCTTGATGACAAGGCGTCCCCGGGCCGGCGGGGAGCAAAACCCATCCTCCGACACCTCCATGGGGGCATGGAGGGCAGTGCCCAGACCCTGCTGAGTGTGCCGGGTTATGGTGCTCTGGATGTTGCTGTGTCGGGTGTTGGGCATGTTGAGGATGCATCGTTTGAGCGGCCTGAACTGAATTCAAGCTTATTAAAGTAATGCTTACTAATAGTGATTTTTTTAACATGTGGTACGACTCCCTTATCTTCAAGATTTGATTTCTTATTGTGGCTCATAAGGAATTAAATTTATGTTAATATAAGGGTTTTTTAAAATTATAGGTTTACGAAATTAATTATAAAAGAAGAGGGTGCTGGCCATGAGAATCCGGGAAACCCAGCGATTGAACAGGAATTTGAAAAACATACTGTTGGGAACAAAACCAACGCCATGGACAAAACCACCAGCAATGCCAAGCAATCCTAGCATCAAGATCCCACGTCCGGCTCCTTGAATTTTATCTGCCAGGAGGGGGGCTGCAAATAACAGTGTTAAGCTTAAACTAATGGCGAGGCTGAGAGAAATAAGACGGGAAATCATGATAGGTCTATTTCCTCAATTTCTAGCCACATAGCATTTAATATCGCAAAACTACATGCAAGGCCCAGCCCCAAAACCCAACTAAAGTACCACATGCGATAATTCTCCTTAATACATTTGCGAATTTGTGAGCACGTCATTTTCTGTTACTTTACCGCGCATGACTCGAAAAACCCAAGCGGTATAAATAAGGATCAGGGGTAGAAAAATGATGACGGAAACCAACATTAAGAATAGGGTCATGTGACTTGAGGAGGCATCCCAGACCGTTAAGCTGCTGTTGGGGTGAGAAGAGGAGGGCAGGATAAAAGGAAAAAGGCTTAGTCCTGCGGTTGCGATAACCCCAGCTTGTGCAAAAGCGCTTGATATAAAGGCTTTTCCTGGACATTTCTTGAGGAGGAATATGGCGGTTAGGGAAGCCCCCCCATAGCCAAGGATGGGAGCAAACCACATCCAGGGATAAACGCCATAGTTGCTGAACCATGCCCCTGTTTCTTGAACAACGTTTTTGGTTAAGGGGTTGGAAGGGGCGTTCGTTCCGGCCATTTCCAAAATACGATATCCAGAAACCCAGCCGCTTTTTAGCCACAACCATCCCATTGTAAAGAAAATCATGGTGAGGAGAGCTGCCCGAACGCCTGCCATTTTGGCGCGGCTGGTGATTGGATCATTTGTTTTTAGGGCCAGATAAGTTGCGCCATGCATGGTGAATAGGCAAACGCTGAGCAATCCGCAGATAAGAGAGAAGGACGAAAAAAGATCAAGGAAACTGCCTGTGTAGAAGGATCTTAAAGCATCATCAAAGTGGAAAGGAACCCCTTGCAAGATATTTCCAAAGGCAATTCCAAAAACAAGAGACGGGACAAAGCCACCTATGAATAACGACCAGTCCCAGGCAGACCGCCAGGCGGGGTTTGACACCTTGCTGCGAAATTTCATGCCAACAGGTCGTAAAATCATCGCAACCAACACCAGAAACATCGCCCCGTAAAATCCGGAAAACGCAGCGGCATATACAAGGGGCCAGGCGGCGAAGATGGCGCCGCCTCCTAAAATAAACCAGACCTGGTTACCTTCCCAAACAGGGGCAATGCAGTTAATGGCAACGCGGCGCTCATGGTCGTTTTTTGCGGTAAAGGGCAATAGAATAGCAACTCCCATATCAAACCCATCCATAATGGCAAAGCCAATCAATAGACTCCCTAAGAGCGCCCACCAGATAACACGAAGGGTTTCGTAGTCCAGAAGTTGATGGATCATGCAGTCTCCTTAAGTTGTCCCTAATTTGGTTGGGCCTAATTTGATATATTTGACCATTAAAAAGACATCAATGATCGCAAGAAGCGTATAGAAGACGACAAACCCAATAAGACTGAGCCAGACTTGTCCGGATGATACGCTGGAAACGCCCAGGTTAGTTGGTAAAATACCTTCAATGGCCCAAGGTTGGCGTCCGTGTTCTGAGACGATCCAGCCTAACTCAGCGGCAATCCAGGGAAGGGGCAAGGACAGCAAAGCTAATTTCAAGAACCAGCGGCTTTGTTCAATGCGCCGTTTGGTAGACAGATAAAAAGCCGTTGCAAAAAGAGCAATGAGGGCAAAGCCGATTCCCACCATGATACGGAATGACCAGAATAAAGGAATGATGTTGGGCACCGTATCCCACGCAGCCTTGCTGATTTGCTCTTCCGTTGCATTGGTGACGGTTGGAGTATAGCGTTTTAGGAGAAGGCCGTATCCGAGGTCACTTTGATGTTGATCAAATAGGGCAAGGGTTTGAGGGTCGGCGTTTCCCTTGCTTTGTCGAAGTTTATACAATGCTTCATAAGCAATAATCCCTTTTTTGATGCGCGTTTGAGCTTGTGCGACAAGGTCCTTGATGCCCGGGAGAGGGGTGTCGAGGGTTCGGGTGGCAATGAGACCCAAAACCCATGGAACCTTTAGTTCATATGTGTTTTCATGGGTCTCCAGATTAGGAATGCCAAAGACTGTAAATCCGGCAGGGGCGGGTTCTGTTTCCCACATGGCTTCGATGGCTGCCAGTTTCATTTTCTGGTTTTGAGAGATTGTGTAGCCGCTTTCGTCACCCAGAACGACAACGGATAGCGCTGAGGCAAGGCCGAAGCTTGCAGCAACGGTAATGGAACGTCGGGCTAAATCTGAATGACGGCCACGCAATAAGTAATAGGCGCTAATGGCCATGACAAAAACCGCGCCAGTTACATAACAAGCACTGACGGTGTGGACAAACTTAGATTGGGCGACCGGGTTAAAAATAACGTCATAAAATGATGTCATTTCCATGCGCATGGTTTGGTAGTTAAATTGGGAGCCTACGGGATTCTGCATCCAGGCATTGGCAACCAGAATCCAGAAAGCGGATAAGTTAGACCCAATAGCAACAAGCCAGGTGACGCACAAGTGCGCTCTTTTTGACAAGCGGTCCCATCCAAAGAAAAACAGGCCAACGAAGGTTGCCTCTAGGAAAAAGGCCATGAGCCCTTCAATGGCAAGGGGAGCCCCAAAAATATCACCAACGTAGTGAGAGTAATAGGCCCAGTTGGTCCCAAATTGAAACTCCATGGTGATGCCGGTGGCAACGCCCATGGCAAAATTGATGCCGAAGAGGAGGCCCCAGAACTTTGTCATTTGACGCCAAATCTCACGGTTTGTCATGACATAGACGCTTTCCATGATAGCCAAAAGAAGCGCAAGGCCAATGGTGAGGGGCACAAAAAGAAAATGATAAAGAGCGGTTAAGCCAAACTGTAAGCGGGAAAGCTGGGCGACGTCAAGGTCGAGCATGGGGTATTTTCTCTTCTGTATTGAGGATCATATCTGTCGTTTGCAGCGTTCCAATGAGAGGGCGATTTTTAGGTGAGAAACAGACCCAAAATAATCCAATGAGTAAAATGAGCTTTCCGATGAAAAGAACGATGATATCACGTTGGTAGGTTTTTGGCATGATACCCCGTAAGAGAGGTTAAATTTATTCGTAAAGTTTACCATATTGAACATGCCCACCTTTTTCAAGGGGGGAAATCTAAAAATTCATCCGTTCTAAAATCAAGGTTTTGGTTCAGAAGAAGGTTATGCTAAGGTGAAGCCATAAAATACCGCAATTTTGACCCTTAAGAGGAACTATCATGCAGATGAAGAAAACAGTAAAAGGCATAGCTGTGGCGCTTTGCTTAGGATTTTTGCAGACAGGATGCTCAGACACGGAGGATACGTTTCAAGACCAGCCCGTTGAGGTGTTGTATAACGAGGCTATGGATAACCTTGAAAAAGGGAACTTTAAGCGCGCCGCTTTAGGTTTTGTGGAAGTTGAACGCCAGCATCCGTATTCCTCTCTGGCGCCGAAGTCCTTGTTGATGGCGGCATATTCTTATTATCAAGCAAAAAAATATGAAGATGCTTTAGAGAACTACAATGTTTTTATTCAGCTCCATCCAGGTCATGAGAATATCGCTTATGCCTATTACATGGTAGGTATTTGCTACTATGAGCAGGTTCCCATGGTGGAACGGGATCAAAAGACAACGGAAGATGCTTTGCGTGCCTTTGAAGAAGTGACACGCCGTTTTTCATCAAGCCCCTATGGAAAGGACGCCAAACTGAAAACCGACCTGATTCGCGACCACTTAGCGGGTAAGGAAATGGATATTGGTCGTTATTATCTGGACAGGCAAGCCTATTTGGCAGCTTTAAACCGGTTTAAAAATGTCGTTGAAGGTTTTCAGACAACATCCCATGCTCCCGAAGCGTTGCATAGAATGGTTGAATGCTATTTGGCTTTAGGCATTCTCGATGAAGCCCAAAAAACAGCGGCTGTCTTGGGGTATAACTACCCGGGAAGTTCCTGGTATTCGGATACTTATGATTTGATTCGCAATACCATGCCGGAGGCGTTGAAGAACTCACCAAAACCGGGCAGCGGCCCTAAAGGTATTGCAAAACCTCAAGAATCGGCGGAAGGCTCTTCTTCTTTAACGAAAGCCCCCGTGTTTGGGGGGAAGGCGAGTCCTCAGAAGAAACGTGGAGGCTAGTTGGTCTTCTAGATGCTGTTAAACCTTTCAATCAAAGATCTTGTCTTGATTGACACGTTTCATTTGACTATGGAGCGGGGCTTGAGTGTCTTAACCGGAGAAACAGGGGCAGGAAAATCCATTTTGCTGGATGCATTAGGGCTGGCCCTTGGAATGCGGGGGGACGTCTCTCTCATTCGACAAGGCGCAGAGCAAGCCATTGTTTCTGCTGAATTCTGTGTCAAAGATAATTCTCAAATTGCTCAATTGCTCCTCGATCATGGACTGTCTGAAGAAGGGGCTGAACCCATCACGACGCTGGTTTTTCGACGCATTCTCAGCCGTGCGGCAAGCGCCACAGGTCGAAGCCGCGCCTTTGTTAATGACCAAATGGTGAGTGTTGGTTTGTTGAGACTCTTAGGGGACGCCCTTTTGGAAATTCATGGTCAATTTGATCGCCTTCTTGACCCTGCTTCTTACAGGGCATTGTTGGATGAGTTCGCGAAAGCCCAACACCTTCGTCAAACTGTCCGGCAGAAGTTCCAAGAGTGGCAACAAGCCCAGAATCAATGGCAAGAAACAAAAGACAGCCTGACCCTTTTAAGCCAGAACGAGGATTTCTTAAAACATCAATTAGCGGAGTTGAAGAAACTGAGCCCTGTTCTTGGGGAGGAAGAAACCTTACTAAAGGAACGGGAAGCGTTGGCTCATGTGGGAAAGCTGAGTGAAGCCATTCGAGGTAGCGCAGGCCATTTACAAAGCCCGTCCGTTGAGTCCGCCCTTCATGCAGCCACAAAGTCTTTGCAAAAAGTCCAGGGCCTTGGGGAAAAAATTGATGCGGCCATTGGCGCCTTAGAGCGGGCCCTGACAGAGGTTGTGGAAGCGAACGCCCAAATCCAGGAGATAGCTGATCAATTAGCGGACCATCCCCGTCGGCTGCAAGAAATTGATGAACGGCTCTATGCTTTACGCGCAGCTGCTCGCAAATATGGCGTCATGGGGGACGCGCTGGCCGGATTGCAAGAAAAATTAACAGACCAATTATCTTCCCTTGACCAGTCAGCAGACCTTCTGGCTGAGTATCACCGGGTAGCCACAATGGCCCGGGGCGCGTATTGCCAAGAGGCCACAGCCTTACATGCCTGCCGGGTGGAGGCTGCACAAATCCTTGAACAGGCGGTTTTGGCCGAGTTGCCCTCATTGAAGCTTCCACAGGCCCAGTTTAAGGTTCACGTTACGGAGTTGCCCGAGGCGCAGTGGGGCGAATCTGGATTGGATCGTATTGATTTTATGGTGGCGATGAATAAGGGGCAAGAGTATTGCAGCTTGAGCAAATCAGCCTCCGGCGGGGAATTGGCTCGGCTCATGTTGGCCTTAAAGGTTGCTCTTGCTAGCCGTTCTTCCATTCCAACAATTATCTTTGATGAAATTGATACAGGAGTTGGGGGGGCGGTTGCTGCCGCCATTGGTGAGCGTTTGACAAAACTCAGTGATCATGTCCAAGTTATGGCCATTACCCATTCCCCGCAATTGGCTGCATGTGCGGATACTCATTTCCTGGTCTTGAAGGAAGATCAAGGCGCTTTTATGCGCACCTCTGTTCGTTGTTTAACTCAAGATGAGCGCCAAGATGAGTTGGCGCGGATGTTATCAGGGGCCGAAATTACAGTAGCGGCAAGAGCGGCGGCACAAAGTTTGTTAAGTGCGAGATGATTGTATTTGAAAAACAATCATGCTATAAGCTTGGGTTATGGTAGGATATACCAAAATTTTGATGGAAGGGAGTTGATGATTCGTGAAAGTTGATGTACGTGATAACAATATTGACCAGGCCTTGCGCGTTTTAAAGAAAAAAATGCAACGTGAAGGAATTTACCGGGAAATGAAGCTACGCCGTCACTTTGAAAAGCCTTCTATTCGCCGCGCGCGAGAGAAAGCCGAAGCGGTTCGCCGTTTCAGAAAGTTGATGCGTAAGCGTTTGGAACGTGAAGGGTATTAATTTACCGCTTTCTTTTGGAATCAAGTAAGTAGGAAAAAGGGGGCTTTTTGTCCCCTTTTTTTATAGATGGCCATTTTGGAGAAGAAGTGTTGCTGGAAATTTAGCTAGTGGTGCGTGCGCTAAATAACGTACCTTATGTGAGGTGTTTTCATACTCTGAAACGCTTTCCCCGCGAAGGCGGGGATCCACGTCGCAGTGCAACGCACTACAAATGGTGGGCTGTTTCCTCCGCTTGCGCGGAAGAGGAGACGTAGGCCCCCGCCTTCGCGGGGGGGGTGTTCGAGGTATGTGACAATACCTTGTGTATAATGTACGTTATTTTAAGAAATCCGGTCTAATAAGGGAGAATCAGTTATCGTGAAGAAGAAACAACAACCGCCTATGTCATCAGCAGAATTATGCGCCTTAATTGAAAAAATTTTGGATGATAAGAAGGCAGAAAGCGTCGAGACCCTGAATTTGATAGGGAAGACGTCGATCACGGACTACATGGTCATTGCCAGCGGTCAGTCCTCCCGTCAAGTTGGCGCAATGGCAGAAGCCCTTCAAGTGGAGCTTAAAGCTCATGGTATCCAGACCTCTATTGAAGGTATGCCCCAGTGTGACTGGGTTCTGGTTGATGCTTTTGATGTCATTGTTCATCTCTTCCGTCCGGAAGTGCGGGCTTTCTACAATCTGGAGAAAATGTGGAGCGTTGAGCTGACTGAAACATCCACCTCCTAAACGATTTTATCCATGAAACTTATTCTCTTGTGTGTTGGCGCCATGAAGGCAGGCCCTGAGAAGGATTTGCTGGATCAATACCGCATACGCTTAAACTGGCCTTTTGAGATGCGGGAAATGATTTGCCGAAAAACAGGTAGCTCTGATCAGGTTAAAACCTGGGAAGGGGAGCTTCTCCTTCAGGCTATCGATCCCGATTCCATCGTTATTGGACTGGATGAGCGGGGAACATCCTTGACGAGCCCAGAGTTTGCCAAAGTTCTGGATCACTACCGCAATGAGGGGAACAAATCCCTGACATTCCTCATAGGAGGCGCTGATGGTTTCAGTGACGCCGTTCGAAACCGTTGCCAGCGCCTGATTTCTTTTGGTCATATGACCTGGCCTCACTTGCTCGTGCGGGGATTGCTGGTTGAGCAAGTTTACCGCGCCCAACAAATCTTATCTGGACATCCCTATCACCGGGTGTAATATTTCGGAAATAGAGACATGTAAAGGTCTATTTTTGAAATTTCGACACCTTATAAACAATGGGAGATATAAAATGATCAAACAAACCCTTAAAATGAGCATTTGTACAACTTTTCTGGTTCATTCTGTTTTTCTGGTTCATTCTGTCCTTGGAATGGACTGCCAGGATGGAGAGTTATTGGGGGTTCTTGAGAGGGCGATGCACAGCCCTCTTGCAGCAAAAGCCCTTAATGAAGAGAAGGCTTTTCGGGAAAAAACAATCCAGCAACTTAATGAGTTGAGGAGCCAGCTTGAAAAGGTTCAAGAGACTCAAGATGTGGAAGTCTGGAAGAAGAAAATTCTAGAACAAATCCAGAAAGATGAAGAAACGACCAAGGCCTTAGATGAGGCTTTGAAGTCGTTCCAGTCCGGTGTCAATGTGCGATATTCTGTTAAAACCCATAAAACGGCTCCCATTCTTGAGGGAGTCAAAACCCTTCTGACAGAGTCATTTTTTGACCTGGTGGACGGTAAAATCCCCACAGGTTATAAGTATGATCAACAAACGGTAACGATGTTGGGGGGCGAAAATACGGTATCTATTTGGGGAAATTCCCGTGGAACCTATTTGAAGGCGGCTTACTTATATATGCTTGCTAACCAAGGAGAGGAGTCTTCGAAGCCCTTTGGGAGAATGGGATTACCTTGGTTTGATACTTCAGCTTTGGCCCATGTAGCCCCCTTGCCGGATGAGCTTGACTTAGACCTTACTTCTTACAGTTTTGCATGTTCCTATGAACACGGTGTAAAGCGGGGACTTGTTCTCCCCCATAGCGGTTATGCTTTTGGGGGACACCGCAGTGAGGGACGTTACCCCCACGGCAAGCAATTCGGGCCTCATGATTGCTCTTCCTGGCTCGGTAGTTTTATGGAAAGCCCTATCTACACAACGGCAGATCAGCTTTGCGCCTATAGAAAATTAGCGGGTATCAGTGCTTTGATCCCCAATGGATGGGAGACCGGGTCTGATGCAAAATACCTGCTCAATACTATGGAGGTTGTCAACGTTCAAGACCCGAGTGCGGATATTAAGCCGGGGCAGATTTACTGGCTTCGCCGTTTTGCAGGCACCGATCCTGAGATGACCCAAACCGTTGGTGTAGGGGGCCATACAGCCATAGCGCTGGGATATCTTCGTGATGGAAATGTTGTCACGATCGGCTATAACCGTGATATGCCGAAGCTTGAAGGTTTTGGTATCCAAAATTTCTCTTGGGGGGCAGAGCCTTTAAAAATGAAGGTGCTCTTTAATGTAAAGGGTTTTTAACCCTCACCTGAATAGATGCTCAAAAACGAAACCAAAGCTGCGCCATACCGACGTTGATCGATGAGCGTTGCTTGGGGGGGAAGGCTTAAAGTCCTTTTCGCAGACGTTTCTAGGACAACGAGGGTCTCTGAATTGATCCAGCCCTGGTCGTGAAGCGCCGTAAGGCAGGAATCTTCGAGGACTTGATCGTAAGGGGGGTCGAGAAAGGCCAGATTTATAGGATAAGGAGCGTTTGGGGGCTTAGTGACGTCTCCCTTGATCACGGAACATTGTGGCGAAACATCCAAGAGGGCGATATTTTCTTTCAAGACTGTGATGGCGTGAGGGTTTTTTTCTAAAAACGTTACGTGGGCAGCTCCCCGTGACAGGGCTTCAAAACCAAGAGCGCCGCTGCCTGCGAAAGCATCCAGTACCGCGGCATTTTCTAATCTGGTTCTGCCTAAGCTGTTAATAATATTAAAAATAGATTCCCTAGTCCTATCAGATGTGGGACGTGTTATGGTTGGGGGAGGGGACAGAAGTTTGCGGCTTCGAAATTTTCCAGCAATAATGCGCATTTTTAATTTTCGTCAAGGAGAAAGCGGTTTCCTTCTTTTTATCATAGCTTGTGCGGCCTTGTGAACCAATCATCTTTCGGGTTAAGATAAACATATGGTAACTTAACAAGTTGTAGCTTTGATGAAAAAATTAATTCTCATGCGCCATGCTGAAGCCCAACCGGAACAATTTGGTCTTAATGACCGTGATCGGTCATTATCTGGCGATGGGATGCAAGAACTGGAGTTGA
>CAZXMD010000049.1:0-10929 GCA_964641635.1 uncultured Candidatus Finniella sp.
GAAAGGTTCTTTGAAATCATCAAATATAGAAAACGTACCTAAACAAGTAATGGCATCATACGTTGATTTTATACAATTTTTCTCTGTCAAAGAAGCCTCTATTGTAATGGCTTCTTTTATGTTTTCTTTTAAAATATTAAGAAGCTCTTTGTGAATATCTAAACCTGTCATGTGGATTTGTTTATCTGGTAATGAATTTTTTAAAAGATATAAGAAACTCCCTTGAGCACATCCGGCATCCAAGCATGAGAATTCTCGCCTGCCTGAAAAATGATTCCCTATTAAAGAGACGACTTTTTTGTGAATTTCTTTTGGGCTGTCGATAGGAATATTACTATATATTTTTTTATCTACATTACGACTTGAAGTAACTGAAAGCATAAAGTCCTCTATATTTTTCCTATTTCGTAAAATATTTTTTTACTATTGTTTTGGAAATTGTGATGATTCAGAATTTCAACTATTTTCTGCACTGTTTTCCCTGTCCCGTAAGGGTGATCCTTTTTATTCACATCTTCGGTAAATTCAGGGGAAATAGCTCTTTTAATAGACTGGCGTATGTCTTCTGGATTAAAATTACAATCTATAATAGAGGGTGTTCGAATACGCCCCTCTTGACGATTCCCGATATTAATGGTTGGTGTTCCCACGATGGGAGCTTCAATGATGCCACTGGAAGAATTTCCAATAATCACACGCGCATTTTTTAAAGCAGATAGATATAGGTTCCCTAAGTTCTCTGCAGAAAAGTAGCGCTTATCTTGAGATATCATTTTTTGGAGGACGATCTCGTTGATTTTCCTACCTTTAGGATCAGCATTTGAACTGGTCCACAAGATTTGATGACCCGGAAACGCATCTAAGGCGTTAAAAAGAGCCTCAAGTTGTCCTACTACATTGTCATTTCCTTTTGTTTCAGGGTGAAACGTTATTAAAAAATAATTCTCTTCCAAAGGAATTTTTAGAGTATGCGCAAGCTCTTTCGTCGTTTTTTGAGGGGTCATTAAGACATTATCTACCGCAAGGGCACCAACATTAAAAACAGACCCAGGCTGCTCCCCCATTTGAATGATCCGCTTCTTGTAATCCTCTGTAGCTGCAAAATGGAGGGTGGCCATTTTTGTAATGCAATGTCGGATCGCATCATCAAAAGCTCCATAGGTGAGTTCTCCCCCATGAATATGTGCGATGGGTATCCCAAAAATATGAGTTGCCGTTCCAAAACTCATCATTTCAAATCGATCCCCTAACAGCACAACAAGATCAGGCCGTAAACGAGAGAGGATGTTTGAGTATTGAACCATTCCCAGGCCCATGGATGTTACAGTTGCAGCGGAATCATCAGATGATATCAACATGCTTGTCTTCTCGGTAATAGGATACCCATCAGCCTAAATAAGCTTCCACGTATTTCCAAACTCTTTGCTTGTATGCATGCCAGAGGCAATAAGTTGCAAATCAATATGATCTGATTGCTTTTGGAGTTCATTGAGAAGGGGGCGCAACAAAAAATAATCTGAGCGCGCACAGGTAAAAACGCAAATTTTCTTCTTATGTATCATCGCCCACCAAAAATTTCTCTTACCGCCTCTAAATCGCGGATATTCCCAATGTCTTGCCAATTCTCATAAATAGGAAAGACCATAACTTTTTTCTTATGATTAAGAAGTTGGGCAATTAAACAGGTCATGTCTATCTTCTTATCTATTTGAATTTCCGAGATTGTTTTGGGGGAAAGGACATATATCCCACAATTAATACAATAAGGGACTAAAGGTTTTTCCTCTAAAGATGATACATGACGATCTTCGTGGTTAATGACACCATAAGGTACCTTTAGCCAAATCTTTTGTATCCCAACTGTTGCATCAGCATCATCATTTACATGATAATCTAATAGCTCTCCGAAATTAACACTAGTTACAAGATCTCCATTTAAAATGATGATATTCTTATCAATCTTTTCTTTTTCTAATAATTTGAGAGAACCAGCAGTTCCAAGCTTTTTGTCTTCTTTTAAATAAGATATGTTCACGCCCCACTTTTTTCCATCTCCAAAGTAACTCTCTATCATGTCACCCAGATAGTTTATTGATAAATAAAAATTCTTAAATCCCTGATTGATGAGGTGAACAAGAAGGCGTTCAATGATAGGGCTTCCATTAAGGTCAACTAAAGGCTTTGGAATAGTATTTGTGATAGGACGGAGGCGAAGCCCTTCACCCCCAGCCATGATGACAACTGGATTATCTCGTGAAGTGATCGATAACAAGTCATCTTTTGAATAAACCCCCTTTAGTTCTCTTTTTTCATTTATGACAGGTATATATTTCAAATCAAGTGCAATAGCTTTTTTGAAAATCTCTTGACTAGGCGTGCTTTGGAATACTGTAACAGGATTGTTATTAATAATTTTCTGCACGTTATCATTTAAGTCAATATTTTTTAAAATGCCACGACGGATGTCACCATCTGTTATGGTTCCCATGAGCCTATTATCTTGATTCACGACAATTGCAATTTGGGCACCGTTCTTCTCAAAAAGCCCCATAACGCCTTTGATCGTTTCATCTTCCCGAATGATTAGTTTTTTCCAGTCTTTCATTGATTAACTACCCTGCCAAACATTTCCGGCCTTGATGAAAGAATTTTCAGGAACAGATGTGCTTTGAATGATAACCGAAGAAGCCCCTATATAGGAACAGCTTCCTATCTTTGCACCGCCCAATATGATCGAACCAGGAGCAATATGAGAACCTGCTCCAATATAGGCATCGTGTTCAATAATGGCTCTTGTGTTGATAATATTATCTTCTTCGATGCATGAAAAGCTATTGATCACAGCACCTGCCAAAACGTGAGTCCCTAATCCTATTTTACAGATAGGGCTGATAATAGCTTGCGGATGAATGATTATAGGAAATATGGCGCCATACGACTTATATTCTTGGATTTTTTGAAGCCGTTCTTTTAAAGAATCAGCATTTTTTCCAACCATGCTCATGGCAAATTGTGATTTTTTAGAACATAATTCCCTTACTTTTTCTTCTGAGATTCTTGGAATTGACAGATTTTCTAACCAATCAATCGGCCCTAAATCTGCGTAACCCGCAATTTTTCTACCGCGTAACATGAGGCAGTCGACGATAATTTTACAATGACCGCCCCCCCCTATAAGGTAAATAGGGCTCTTTACATCTAATTCCATAAAAACCTCACAATGGATCTCCTGGTTGGTAGTCTTTTGATGCAGAGTTTCCCTTAATATCCCAAAAATGAATGGGGGATGTTTTCATTACAGGCCGTAAGCATTCTATTTTGTCTTCCGTAAAGATATCTCCTTGCTTTATAAACCCTTTAGCATACATGCTTTTGCGGACAATTTTCGCAGTATCCTTTTCATTACCTTGAGGAATTTTAATACCATCGCCAAGAGCACTCTCAATCTCCCTTATTTCCCAAATCATTTTTTTTAGCTCAGTTGGTGTCAAGGATGCTTTATGATCTGGACCAGGCAGATTTCGATCCAGCGTAAAGTGTTTTTCAATAATTTTAGCGCCCATGGCTGTAGCTGCAACGGGAATATGGGTCC
Source organism: uncultured Candidatus Finniella sp. (assembly GCA_964641635.1). Taxonomy (GTDB): domain Bacteria; phylum Pseudomonadota; class Alphaproteobacteria; order Paracaedibacterales; family VGCI01; genus VGCI01. The sequence goes on from CAZXMD010000049.1 coordinate 3,593, forward strand.
CTAAGCTATGATCCGAGTACCCAGAAGGGATAGAGAATTCATTTTCAAGGGTTGTCATGGCTCGTAAATTTATCAGTTGGGATGGGGCAGGGTATTCGCTTAAGCAATGGAGTAAAGAAACTTTTTCAGCAATAGACCCAAAATTCTGGTCTGAAGAATAATCAAGAATATCTCTTAAACTTAAAGGGTCTTCTCGTCCTTTTTCATAACCCCATTTAAGAATTGATAAGGCTATCCTGACCTCGTCGAGCGTGGACATACCCGATGATAAGATGACGGATAGGTCGGCCTTAGCAGTTTCTAGGAGAAGAGGGCCATTTGTTAAATCTCCTGAGGAAATTTTAATCATATTGAGGCCAAGAGACTTTAAAAAATGAAGAGAATCGAGATCGAAAGGCGTCGATAAAAACTTAGCGCCATCTTTTTGAAGGGCGTATTCATATAAATCCTTAAAATCGCTTTCTTTCAGTTCATAACTTTTGAGCATTTCATATTGAGATTTTTCAGCTTTTAAGTTGTTCTGTTGATAAACAGCCATAGGGGCGTCTTTTTTAACCAAGACGTCTACTTTGAAAGTTTGAAATTTAACGTAATCTGCGCCGACGTCACAAGCCACATCAATCATTTCTTTTGCAAGTTCTATATCACCATTATGGTTCACACCACATTCGGCAATAATGATTACCTTTTGTTTAGGGTGCATATGAACTTTCCATATATTTCATTAACGTATCTTTAACATACATGAGTTCATTATCTGTAATGGAAGACGAAGATGGTAAAATTAAAATTTTATCCCAGATACGTTCGGATACATCCTGTTTTGTTTGAGGATAATCCTTATAGGGAGCTTGTTGATGGATTGGTTTCCAAAACAACCGTGATTCGATGCTATTTTCTCTTAAGAAGCTTATAACTTCTTTAAGCCGCCCTTCTGGCAGAAATATGCCAGACAACCAACATGAACTCTCGTGCCGCTGACTTTGAGGAAATAGAGTAACATTCTTTATTGTTTTGAAATGCTGATTATAAAACTCTCTAATGTACTTTTTCCTTTGCATAAAGGTTTCGAGCTGCTCTAACTGAGCGCAACCAACAGCGGCCTCAATGTTTGTCATTCTGTAATTATAGCCAACAACATCATGATCGTAATCGGGACCAACTCGTGCTGTGGTTGAGAGGTGCCGCGCTCTTTCCATTAAGTCTTGTCTATGGCTGACAATGGCGCCACCACCACCACATGTTATTGTTTTATTACCATTAAATGAAAAAACGATCAAATCTGAATTTGTCGAACCAATTTTTGCATTGCTATAAGTAGCCCCTATTGCAGCTGCTGCATCAATGACAACAGGCAAGTTATATTTTTTTGCTAATCGATCAATATCTTCCATATCTGCTGGTAATCCCAAAGCATAAACAGGAACAATAGCTCCTACGCGGCGCTGGGTCGCTTTGTGAAATAGGGTTCCCCCTTTATAAAAAGTATCAGATTCTAAAATTTTTTCTAAAAGAGTAGCATCTAAATTCCAGTCTTTTTCGCTTACATCTACGATCCAGGGAATGGCACCGCAATGCCGTACGGCATTTGCAGTTGCTATAAAAGTGAACGAAGGAATAATGACAATATCGCCCGGCATGACTTGGATTGTCACAAGTGCTAAATGAAGTGCACAGGTCCCTGAAGAAACAGCCAATGCAAAGGATGCCCCTGTCTCTTTTTTTAATGCTTCTTCAAACTGGGTAACAAAAGGCCCAACTGAAGACACAAAGCCGTCATCAATACATTGAGTTAAATACTTTTTCTCGTTTCCCGTAAGAGATGGAATAGCGCTCGGTATTATTTTAAGTCTCCTTGGCTAAATTGGTTATCTCTATACCACTCAAAAGTTCTTTTCAGCCCCTCATTCAAACTTATTTGAGGTTCATAATTTGTGATAGCAATCAAGTCTGTGGTTTTTGGAACCCTCCGTGGGGGCGAACCTTGCGTATCTGGCATGGATTGTACAGATATTTTCTTTCCTGTTGTTTGCACGATCTGTTCTCCCAAATCTTTCATTGAAATTTCGGGGGATTCTACGCCTAAGTTGAGTGCTATATTCTTTTCCGGACCCATCATCAATTTGATAATATAATTTACGGCGTCATCAATGTAGCAGAATGTCCTTTTATGTGTTGGGGAATATACCTCAAGAGCACCATTATTATCTAAATAAAACGCTTTCTTCAAAAGTTGTGGGATAACATGTCTATTTCCCATCCGAGGACCATATATATTATGCGGTCTCAAAATTATGTATGGCATACCTGCATGTCGACATAAAGCTTCCCCATATATTTTAGAGAGCATATAGGAAGTTCTGCCATTTTCAAGAGACGTAAGGGTAAGTGGGGTTTCTTCGGGGGTTGGAAAATCCAAAGAATAATGCTGCAAGGTACCCGCATAAACCTCACTTGTCGAAGTAAAAATGAACTTTTTTATTTTTTTTTGCGTTTTAGAAATTTCTAGAGCGCTCAGTGTCATAAGAGAATTCTTCTTCATAACTTCATATGGATTTTGAGTCACATTTTCAACTCCGAGGAGTGCAGCTAAGTGAAAAATATAGTCATAATCTGTGTCTGATTTAAATTCTGAACCTAAGTTAGACAAATCATGCTGAAAATATCGATGGGAGGGGTTTTCAAAAAAACATTGATCGTTTAAATCTTGGGTTTTTAAATCCCTATAATCGACTATATCAATGAATACACCTATCCCCTGTATCTTTTGGGCTAAATGAAACCCAATAAATCCCAATCCACCTAAAATTAGTACCTTCATTTATCCTCGAAACTATGCTTTCCCGCGGCCAATAACAAATATATTGTGATCTTTTTCGATCAATTCTTGTATGCTACCCTCACTCAAAAGGCGACAGGCATCCATAATCAAAGGCTGGCTTTGGCCTAACCACTCACTTATGTTGAGTTTTTTATAATTTTGATGCGCCACCCCGAATATAACTGCATCAAATTCTGCAGGGTCAAGTTGGTGAATATTGGTTTCAACTTGAACATTTGTCTCAGGCCACCTTTCAACAAGGGGATCGTGGCAAATTACAGTTGCTCCTTGAGCAATCGCCGCGCGATAAAAAATCTCAGCGGGTGAGTATCGCGTATCTCCAATATCCTCTCGGTAACTGATCCCCATCAATAACAATTTTTTGTTGTGTAAGCTACCAAGTTGTTCCTTGACCCGCTTAAGGCAGCGAAGCGGCATTTGTTGGTTAACTTGAACGGCAAGCTCACAAAATGGAAATTCAAACCCCTTTAGATTTAAGATATTTTCGCTTCCTAATGAAGCATATAAGGGATCTTTTGTGAGGCAGTACCCTCCAACACCAAACCCAGGTTGGCGAATGTTGGAATGTGTCGGACGCAGTCTTATAGCATCAACAACTTCATTGAGGTCAATACCGAGCTTTTCAGAAAATTCAGCCCATTCTTCAATGAGAGCTATGTTAATGGCGCGGTAGCTATTTTCGAGAACCTTAGCAATTTCAGAGGCTTCAAGGGTCTTTAACTTTGTTAAGGGCCATTCTTTGGCATTGATGACCCGAGATAAAAAAAGTTCACATAAATCCGCTGATTTTTCGTTATATCCAGCGTAGCAACGATAAAAGTCTGTAATAGATTTTAAATAATCTTTTCCTGGCATGACGCGTTCATAAGAATGGCACAAAAGAATATCTTCTGGTTTGTGCCCATTTTTTAGAAAACCCTCCTGAATAATAGGGAGAATAATATTACGACATGTTCCTGGAGGCACCGTTGTTTCAATAATTACCAGACATTCCGGAGACATTCTTTCAGAAAAAGTATGGATTGCTTGCTTAAAGTCATCCAGCAAAAAATTCTTATTTGGATCCGTTAGGGAGTCAATGCCAAAGGCGATGCTCACAATAATATAATCAGCTTGCTTAAAGACGTCAGGATCGCATGTAGCCGTTAAATTACCCTGTTGATGTGCTTTGCGCGTTGCTTCCTGTAGTTCATGATCGGTTGTTGGGAAAGGGAATATGCCTTGATTCAGCGAATCAACCCTCATTCTTCCTAAGGGGTTATCGAGATCGACTCCAATAACGCGATAGGCTGGAGTTTCTTTATTTGCCATAGCAGAGGCCGTTGCAACTGCCATAGCGCTACCAACGAATCCCAAACCTTGTATACAAACAGTTTTCATATATATCTATTTCAAAAATCTTTATTTTAAACCTAAAAGCCATTTGTTTTTTTGTAAAAACAACGTCCCAATTCGAAAAGAAGGAACACCTTTTTTCCGCTGTTCTTCTAAACCAACATGGGACCAAAATAGATTCTGTAAAATTATATCTTCTTTGGATTCCTGCCACTCACCTTTTAATCGAAGATGCATTTCTAAAGCTAAATCCTTGATCTCTTCGGGCGTGTTCTCAATAAGCTCAATGTCATTTTCAACAAATTGTTCTGTTCTATTAAAGTACGCCATTCCTCTGTCAACAATTTCTTTGGCACTCAAAAATCGTTTCTCATTTTTGCACCAATATTTTTTAAAGATCATGATGTCATAGGGGGCGCATGCTTCGTACGTATTGCAAAGCATTGAAACAACATTTACGTAGGCTACGGGCTTTCGAAAAAGGGCAGCAACTGAGATTGGGCCGCAGCTTGCACTTAAGAAAAAGTGGCACTTTGACAACAAAAAAATATCCATAAATTCGCTGCGAAAATTTCGAGCATAATCAATAATACGAGGATGGTTAACGGGTAAGTCCTCTGCATGGCTGGCCCCCATGCGTAAGCAAAAACATCCTACTTGAGCAAGTTCCTCTATAGCATCTTTATAATGCTTTACGGATGTGTCTCGATAGTTATGATAGCTTGTATCACATTCGAGGAATCTCTGCTTCATATACTCGGCTTCTCTATTCATGAAAGGAACTATAGGTCCCTCGATACCCATTTTTTGTAGTTGTTCTTGGCCAAATCTTTCTTCAGCTTTGGTAAATGATATGTGAATTTTACTTTTCCAAACTATACCCTCACTATCTGTGTTCTTATCCATGGGTAAAATGTATGGTTCATGTCCGGGAAATACCCTATTTAGAGTATCTAAATGTTTAGAAAATCTGAAAACAGGCAGTGTACTTCTATTCCACATTTTTGCTAACTGAGAATTAGCTACTACATAGGACTTATTTGGCAAGGCATGATAAAAGAGGTCTAAACAACGTTTTTTAGGTTGGCCAACCTTCCATTCTTTTTTACAAAGATAAATTTCTGGGTCAATGGCTAAATGCCCAAAAGAAGCAGATTGAATAGGGGAAAATCTTATTAAAACGATGGGTCTAAGTCCCCTTATGATCATTGCAGGTAGAAACGCTAAACCTATTAAAGCAAGATTCTTTAATTTCTTTATAACAGTTTTGAAACCATTATTTCGTATCTCTATAAAGTGACGTCTTGGGCTTAGCCACTTTTTCAAATCATTAGAGATTGTTTGCATTCTCTCAATTTCCAACTTCAAGCATATGATTCTTTAAGGTTTCGTTGAGTTAGTTCCTCATATTCGAACTGATCTATTAATTCTCCTTCCGACATCATGATCACCCGATCGCATTTCTTAAGCGTCGTAAGGCGATGCGCAATCATGATAACGGTGCAATTCTGGCTAATGGCATGGATTGTTTCCATGAGTCGAGCTTCTGTTTCGTTATCCAAAGCAGCTGTTGCTTCATCAAAGATAAGGACTTCTGGGTTACGATAGAGGGCACGCGCAATAGCAATCCGTTGCCTCTCACCTCCTGAAAGTCGAATCCCCCTTTCACCGACAATCGTTTTTGTGTTATCAGGAAGCGACTTGATAAGCTTAGTAAGCTGAGCCGCTTCAATGACTTTGTTTAACTGACCTCTATCAATATTTTCAGAACTTACACCAAATGCAATATTGGCTTCAATTGTATCATCTAACAAATAAATAGATTGGGGGACGTAACCAATTTTTTGGTGCCATTGGTAAGAGTTAACAGGATATTGGTCATCGCAGAGAATGGTTCCTGAATAAGGTCTTAGCAATCCTAAAATTAAATCGACGAGGGTTGATTTTCCAGATCCCGTTTCACCGACGATGCCAATACATTCGCCCTTTTTAATAACGAGGTTAATGTTTTTTAGGGTATCATGAGTGCTGCTATTGTAACGAAATGATGCCTTTTGAACACTGAGAGAATGAGAAAATTGGAAATCAGGGATATCTTGATAACCCTCGTTCTCAAAAGTTTGATGGTATTCTTTATGCACACGTTCTATTGAAGGAATAGCAGATTTAAAGGTATTCATTTGGCTGATAATGCGATTGAGTGCAGGCATTAAGCGAAAAGCAGTATAAAGATATCCACCCAAGATCCCCATCATTTCTTGCATCATATTATTTGCAAAAAATAGATATGAAATTGCAACAACAAAGAGACCAACAAATAAAACCTCTATAACCATTCGTGGCAGAGCATTTGAAGCTACTTGGATTGCATGAATGTGAGCCTTACGACGGGCATGGAATTGGTGAGCATCGATGAAAATATCTCTTTTTCCAGTCAGAATCACCTCTTTAAAGCCTTGAAAAAATTGATAAAGATTTTGGGTGCCTAATACGGAAGCCTCTTGCAAGCTTTGTCCCCAACCATAAAAGAGGGGCAATACGAATTTGCTTACAGTTATTGTAAATGCGATTCCAATCCCAAATATGAATATAGCGAGGGATGGATTCATATAAATGATCATTGAAATAAGGAAAAAAGCCACAATACTTTCAGACAAAATAGCGGCTAGAGGTACAGCCCCTGATGAAAATATATTGTCTACTTCTCCCATAATTGACCCATAATAAGTAGAATTTCGTGTAATATAAGAACTATAATCAATTTTTGCGTAGCGATGCAAAGTTCTACTTTTTAATTGACAACACATTTTCTGGATAGAAAAATTTTGGTAAAATACTTCTATGGATGTTATAATATTTTTAATTAAATAAATAATTCCGAATATAGAAGCAGTATACAGTATAACGTGATTTGGAGTTAGATTTTCTTTAAATCCGATTCTATTTAAATATGGCATACCAATTTCTGGTTGATTCAAGACTTGAGCAAAAATGATAATAATTGTTGCTGCTACGATCTCTAGACAAGACATGCATAAAGCAAATCCTAAAATTCCAAGCCATTGAAGTTTGTCACGGCGTGTTAATAGGGATTTTAGTTTTTTTATAGCTGAGAAAATTGATGGAGATGGCATAGATTTTAATGATTTCCTAGTAAAGA
>CAZXMD010000050.1:0-10895 GCA_964641635.1 uncultured Candidatus Finniella sp.
ATGGAGCGGGCCCCGCTGTAGCCTTCAATGCACCAAAAGCAAAGTTGGCAAGAGTGATACAAAACTAAATGAGTGCGCAACCAATTGCGACAACACAAAAATCATGGATATCCTTCTTCCTAATGCGGATAGATTAAATGCCGATAACCAAAAGCATTTTCAAACAGCTTTGAAGTATCAACAAAGCACCATTGAAAAACAACTTAAAGTAGAAATGGGCAAGAAGAAGCCAAGCCAGTCAAAAATTAGGGACCTAAATGCAAAGCAAGATAAGCTCATAGCCGAGATTAACAGGGTGGGAAGACAGGCGGAAGAGGTTTCAAAGGTCCCTCCTCGCCCGAAGACTGGCCCACATCCTTCTCACTCAACGCAGCCGCTACCAGAAGAGAAAAAAGCTCCTGAGCGTCCAAAGAGCGGCCCCCGTCCTTCCCGTCCAACGACACCGCTACCAAAGACTCCTGAGCGTCCACAGAGTGGACCACACTTACAACCAGACATTAGCCAACCACCAAGCGATATGCCGCCGATGCCACCACATGAACATCAAACATCTCCGGAAAGTCATCATGAGCCGATGAAGCATGATGAACCGGTGCCACAAGCTCAGAAAACCGGTCATATCCCCACACCTCCAAAAATGGGGGAGAATCCACGTGAGATTCTCAAAGCAGATATTCAGGCCCAGAATCCCGGGAAAAAACCTCATGAAATAAATGCCCTGATCAAACAGCATCTGGAAACCGAGCATCCTGGAAAGTCACCCGCAGACATCAACCAGGCTCTTAAGGAGCATTACGAAGGAAAACACCCCGGAAAAAGCCACGCGGAAATTCTGGAAGCCGTCAAGGCGGGAGGGGGGCATGGCCCTTCAGGAAGCCCTACGGGTACACCTTCAAAAACAACGGGTGAGTCACCTTCTCAAGACGAGAAGAGAAAATCAATGACAGGGAGCAAACCCGGAGGAGGAAGCCTAACGGATGCTCTAAGTGGCCTTGGAGATAATCCTATGGCGCGCTTGAAGAAAGTCGATCCTGAAGCTGAAGCGAAAAGAAAAGCGGAAGCTGAGGCAAAATTGAAAAGCAGCGGCAAAATAGAACAATCTGGAGACATGATGTCGGAATTAAAGAAACAGATGGCAAAAAGAAGCTCCAGTTTGAATCCTGATAAGAACGTTGAACCTCATCAAGACTTCGAACAAGATTGGACTGACAATGACTAGGAAATAAGGTCAGCTAACACGGAATCCCCTCTCCTTATTTGGGAGAGGGGATTTTTTTATGGAGGAGATTGTCGCATTTGGTTGAACGGTTTCTTAAAGATTACTCGCCTTTTCTTTTTCCCTTTCCCCCCCTCCCTCACAAATCCTCAATCCCCAGTACCCCTGGCAAACCAAGCAGATGGGACCGTGTTTCTGCCTGGATATGGTATCCGTCCGGAAGAAGAATCTGGATGCTTGGGGAATTGTCCAGAAGAACCTCTAAGCACACACGCGCCGTTCCCTTCGGGGCTGTCCTGAAAATCTGGCTCACGTCTTCAGCCTTCGCTGTCTCATTCAGCTGCACTTTAATCATCTTCGTCAGCGACTGCATGGCTTCATCCAGAAGCTGAACGCCCTGGGCCGTAAGGCGGAACCCCTCCCCTTCCAGTTCCTGCTTTAAGGTAACATTGATCAATAATGCTTTCCCGGGCTCTAACAATTCCCGGCTTCTACTAAAAACCTCAGAGAAAACGGCAACTTCAAAAACGCCCTGCCCGTCCGATAATTGGACAAAGGCAAATTTCTGCCCCGCCTTAGACGTGCGCTCCTGCTTCACCAGAACGATTCCTGCCAACTTCACTGCCGCGCCATCGCTCAAACCCATAAGATGGTCACTCGTGGTGACGCCCAAACGTGACAGAGAGGCTCCATAAATATCCAGAGGATGAGCGGAAAGGAAAAACCCGAGCGCATCAAATTCATGCTGCAGCTTCTCTAAGGATCCCCAATCACCCACTTTCGGTAAGGCCAAGGTAACATGACCTTCCGCCGCTGCGAACCCAAAGAGGCTATGCTGCTGACTCTGCTTTTCTTGCGCTGCAAGACCGGCCTGCTTCAAAATCCCCTCAATGCTTCCAAAAACCTGTTTCCGGTTCGGGTTCAAGCTATCGAAGGCCCCTGCCCCCACAAGATTTTCCATCTGCCGTTTATTCATGGCGCCATTGGCCCCGGAAAGACCAACGCGATTGGCAAAGTCATTTAAGTCCTTAAACGGCCCATTGGCCTGGCGTTCTGCTAGAATTATTTTCATCCCAGCTTCACCAACACCTTTAACAGCCGCTAACCCATAGCGTATGCCATCTCCTTCCACACAAAAGGTCACTTCGGATGCGTTGATATCCGGCGGAAGAAGAGGAATTTTCAGCCGCTCCATGTCCTGACGGAAAACATTGAGTTTATCCGTATTGTTCAAATCATAGGTCATGGAGGCCGCAAAAAATTCCAAAGGGTGGTTCGCTTTCAGGTACGCGGTTTGATAGGTCAAAAGCGCATACGGTGCTGAATGCGATTTGTTGAACCCATACCCTGCAAATTTTGCCATCTGATCAAAGATTTGGCTCGCTGCTTTTGGGGCTACGCCATTTTTAACGGCGCCATCCACAAAGAGAGCCCTTTGCGCATTCATTTCAGACTTAATCTTCTTACCCATCGCCCGACGCAACAGATCTGCAGCTCCTAATGTATACCCCCCCAACACTTGAGCAATTTTCATAACCTGCTCCTGATAAACCATAACGCCATAGGTGCCTTCCAGGATGGGGAGGAGGTCAGGATGGAGATAAGTAACGGTCTCCTCACCGTGCTTACAAGCCAAATAGCGCGGAATATCATCCATCGGGCCCGGACGGTATAGCGCCACCAGGGCAATCAAGTCCTCAAAACGATCGGGGCGCAATTTCCGCAATACATCCCGCATGCCCGCACTTTCAACCTGGAACACGCCAACTGTTTCGACGCGTTGCAACAAATCGAATGTCTTCGGGTCATCTAAAGGAATCTGGGAGATATCCATAGGAGCCTCATTAGCCTTTAAACACTGGCAACAGTTTTCAATAATGGTGAGTGTTTTGAGTCCCAGAAAATCGAACTTCAACAAACCAGCCAACTCCACATACTTCATACTGAATTGTGTTGCGGGAAGCTCTGATCCTTCATCCTTATAAAGAGGGACCAGATCCGCCAAGGGCCGATCCCCGATCACCACACCTGCCGCATGGGTGGAGGCGTGGCGGTAGAGCCCCTCCAGTTTCATCCCAATATCCATCATTGTCGCCACTGCAGGGTCAGTATCCCGCGCTTCCTTAAGAAGAGGTTCCATCTCCAGGGCTTGCTCAAGGGTTACAGGATTGGCAGGGTTATTGGGGACGAGTTTTGAGATACGGTCAATTTGCCCATAGGGCAATTGGAGGACACGACCCACATCCCGCAAAACCATCTTGGCTTGCATCTTTCCAAAGGTAATAATGTGGGCGACACGGTCATCCCCATATTTTTTGCGCACATACGTAATAACTTCGTCCCGGCGGTCCTGGCAAAAGTCGATATCAAAGTCAGGCATCGAGACACGCTCAGGGTTCAAGAACCGCTCAAATAACAAACCAAACCGGATGGGATCAATGTCCGTAATGGTCAACGACCATGCCACTAAAGACCCAGCCCCTGATCCACGGCCTGGTCCTACAGGGATACCTTGACCTTTTGCCCATTGAATAAAATCAGCTACAACCAAAAAATATCCGGGAAAGCCCATCTTTTCAATCACATCGATTTCATAATTGAGGCGGGTTAAATAGGTTTGGTGTGTTACCGCCTTCTCCTCCGGTGAACCGGCTGAGGTATATACTTGACGCTCTAGACGTTCTTGCAAGCCTTTTTCAGCCATATACCGCAGCTCTTCCGCTTCCGTGCGCCCCGATTCTGTTGGATAGGGCGGCAAAATAGGATCATGGGGGATCGGCATGTAAGAACACCGCTTCGCAATAACCACCGTATTCTGAATGGCTTCCGGCAGGTCGGCAAACAAATCCATCATCTCCTGCGTTGATTTCAGATAATGATGCGGCGTCACCCGCCTACGGTCATCCTGATTGAGATAACGCCCTTCAGCGATACATAAAAGCGCATCATGGGCTTCATACATGTCCGGTGCGTTGAAAAAGACCTCATTCGTCGCCACCAGGGGAATATTATATTGATAGGCCAATTCTATCAGGACTGGCTCTGTTTGATCCTCAATTGCCAATCCATGGCGCATGATTTCCATATAGAGATTTTCAGGAAAGATCGCCATAAGGCTTTTCAGAACATCTTCAGCCGCAGCCCGTTGACCTTCAGAAACCAACCGCCCAATAGGGCCCGCAGCGCCGCCTGTCAAAGCAATCAGTCCCCCATTACGCACCGCCAAATCCTCTAAAGTCATCTGAGGCAACTCACCGGTCTTGGCATTCAAATACGTATCACTCACCAGATGAATGAGGTTTCTATACCCTTCTTCGGTCTTCGCAATGAGAATCAATTGATCCGGTTCCGGAGGCTTCATAGCAGGCGAAAAAGGAGAGGATGGGCGGCGCAAATGGATCTGACAACCGATGATGGGTTGGATGCCATTTTCCCCAGCTATTATGGAAAACTCAAGCGCTCCAAAGAGGTTCGCCGTATCCGTAATAGCAACCGCCGGCATATTTAAATCCCGGCAACCCTTCGCCAAATCTTTTAGCTTAATCGCCCCTTCTGCCAGGGAGTACGCGGTGTGAACGCGCAAATGAATAAAAGAAGTCGTCAAAGCGGAAACTTTTCTAAGGTGGAACGTTCCTCTTTTATAGCCTGATCATTCACCTAACGCCAAGGTTGATTATACAAGGTGCGTAATTTTACCTGAGGATAAGCGCTCTTTCCCCGTTCAAGGATTATCCATCTTTATCGAGAACAATCATTCTGCGATTCACTTTACAAAGATATTTCAACCTTCCCAATTGGTACAATTTTAATATATTTATTTTCTTTTCCTGATATTCTATAGTTTTAGATTAATAGGCGACTATTCAATTTCTAAACGAGAAAGAAGAAAATGAGAATCATAGCCCTTATCTTCATACTGCTCAACCCTATCTTAGCTATGGAGAACAGCACACAGCCCCAACTGTGTGATGACCGAAGTCGGGAGGGAGAAAGAAAAATTACCGAACTGCAACAGGAAAACTATACGACCCTTCGGGGAAAAAAGGATATTGTTGCATCCGCAAAAGAAGACATTCATGAAAAACGTTCCAGGCTTCCAGCGCCCCAAAGCTTTCTTAAAGAACTCGACGCCCTCTTACAATTATTAGCCTCTCCAGAAGAATTACTAACCCCAGAACAACGACGGGCGCTCATAGGTTTTCCCCTTTTAGACCCTCTTCGAAACCTCATAAATCCTATTGATTTACTTGGGAATTTTATCAAAAAATGGCAGGCATTGACGGCTCATGCAGAAGTCCTTCGATTGGCTGCAAACCAAACCATCTGGTATCACCATGAGTGGGCAATCCTTGCCCAGGAAATGGGAGGCAAAATAACTCAAAGAACAATGTGTTGTGAAGATCTTTTAAAAATATATGGATGGACGAGTTATTTCCATGCGGAAGGAGTCCATTTAGCAACTTCATACAATGATTTAAAATTCACCCTCCAAAGAATGGTAACCATTCTACCGGAAGACTTGAGCTACCTGGATGATTTGTTCAATGAATTAACAAGTTTTTTTCATGTGAGGGGCAGCGCCTTATGGGAAATTATAAGGTATTCGAATCCTGTATTAACTGCTGAAAGTGTACGAAATTTAACCGAAAATTATGATGACTTACCGAATGATTTCTTTCTGGATAGCGCCAATTTCATCAAGAAAATTTTAACCGAAACGGACTCTTCTAGCAAAGTAACTATTTTACCGCCTAGTCGACAAGACCTCCTCTCCCCTTCAAGAATTCACCCCTCCCACTCTCTCTCAATGCCCAGACAAAACCCTTCCACTTTAAGGGTTCAGAAATCACTTTCTTCTTCAAAACTCCAACAAGTCCACTCTGCCCCAGAGACCAGATCAAACTCCCCTATCCTCCCGAGAAGAATAGAAAAAACATCAAGAACAAGCCCCATCACAGAACTTCTCCAAGAAGCCTTTATACAACCGGACCACTGGAGTGAGAATATTACCGCCTTTAAAGAAGAAATCTTGCTCTTAATTCATGCTCATTTCATCGTTGACCCTCTTTGCCAAATCTTTAACTATTATAATAGTTTTAAGCGTTCTTACCTATGCAACCATGGCCAGGCTTTTGATATCCTTTCTCCTAAAGCACGTCTGGATATACCCGGACAACCCTTGATCCAGGTTTCCCAAACATTGGCCAGAAAGGTATGCAGCCTAAAATCCAATGGACATCTATGCTTTAACTTACCGGAATGTGATGATGAGACAACCCTCACATTTAACGGACACATCAACAACCTGGAATACAAAAAAAGAAGGGAGTTATATCCTTCCGAAACCAGGAATCAGATCCTTCAGTTTTGTTTTGAAAACTTGTTTGGCATTTCTTCAAACCCGGTTCTCGTGGGCGGCTGCAGCAATGTTTCTTTTTATGCCCCCAAGGATAGCAAACAGAAACCGAACCCGAATTCCTGTTCTGAAAATTATGTGGAAAATCCAGATGCTTGGGATATACATCAAAATCTAGACTTTATTACCATCCATAGGAAACCTAAAGGCAATCTTTTCAGTGATTTACTAAACCAAGTAGCCGTCGGTCAGGGATCTTTCAACGAACGGCTTGACCCAAACTCCATCGGCTTACGGACATTATTCGGTTTTTTAACCCAAGAGTATGCATCCCCGGACAGCTTTGAGCTTGTACCAAATGCCAAAAAATTTAGCGTAAAGAGAGTAGGCCCTCAAGCATTTTTACAACCTTTATTTATGTTAAGAGCAGACGAGAAGCATCATTTTATAGGCCACAACATCTTCTATTTGCTTCCTTTCATGGATGAAGAAATCCCACAAAGCGTCAAAACGAATTTTATGTCAAATAATATATTTTTATACCTGGCTACCGCACTTACACAACTTACAAAAACCCAAAGAGATTTTGATGAATTTATTCAAAAATACAACTTAAGTGTGGATGATGAACTTAAGGAGGATCTCGAGATCCAGACAAAATTAAGCAAAGCGGACGTCTTGGGGCTTACTCTTACCGCTCGCCAAGAAACCATTTTTGAACTCATCCGAAATTTCACGATCATAAAGCAACAATTAGCTATCTCCAATATCACTTACCGCCAAATCCTAAAAGCACTTCGTCCTCTGGAATTTAACTGTTACGAACAGATTCTTGAAAATGCACAAAGGAAAACTCTGACAACTCCCATATTCTTTAAAAACGTTATGCCGTCCATTATTAGCCAGCTTCGCATCACCAATGAGAAAATGGCAGAGCTTGACGAAATCCCTTTATATTCCCTTGAAGAGTTAAAGTTAATAGAGAAAGCCTCTACTTTATATCATCATAAAGTAGACGAATACATTGAAGCTATCGACAAGCTGAATGATGAAAGGGTTCTAAAAAATCTTCGTAAAGAAGCCCTTGAGCAGACACTTGTCGATAATGAGGTTCAAATTTCATCTTTACAATGGTCAATCGCAACGTCTGTTGATTGTGTGGAAAAAAAAGATGCTCAAACGTCCTTAAACCAGCTACCAGGAAAACTTGACACCGTTATTCGCATACCGGAAGCAGGGCTAGATAGCCCTGTCAATGTTGAAGATAACACAAGAAGTGAACTAGAAAGGCGCCTTCAAGAAAAAAAGATAAAAGACGAAAGGGATAAGCAGGAATTAGCATCCATTTTGGAACAATTAAAAAGCATTGAACTCTCCTTAAAGAACCTTCATACGCGGCTTTCACCAGAGTCTCTCTTTGGAGAACTTCAAGGTCAGGTTTCCAAGGAGATTTCCAAGAGTGCACAAGCTTTTTTAGAAAACAAATATAGATGGGCTAAAGAGAACAATATTTTCCACGCGAATGTTGTATTGAAAGCCTGGGAAAGCATGTTTGACGCCGAAAAGCCACTTATTTACGAGAATTTCGTTAAGTCCAGCTCTTTACAGGACTGGGGGCAAGTCCCCATGCTCACTCAAAATCAATTCGCAACGGTATATGCACAATTGGTAGAGTCAGACCATCCTATAGAACGTATGGTGCAAGACCTCATAACCCACGCAGATATATCCTCTTTACACCCGGAAATGGCGTTAGAGCTTCTAGACCGTCTTCTGGCCTTAAATCCCTGTCCGCAGAAATATCATGAAAGCTGGAGAGAATTTCCCAATATAGCCAAGAAGCTTTTTTTAGGGATACCTCCCCATGTAAGCTCGTTCCTTCATTCTCTTGGACTAGAGTTATCTGAAGAAAGGAGTGTATTACAAAGCGCACACCTTCAAAGCTTTGACGGTTATCAGGGCCCGATCAAAATTGCAATAAGCAACCTTGAGCAAGAGCTGACACCAGAACAATTTTCAGGTCAGCTTTTCCATCAACTTTGGGCAGGGTCTTTAGTGCTGAACCAGGAAAAAGACCAGCTTTTTTTTGACGGGCTAATCAAGCTCTTCTCTTTGCCCTTATGCGGTTCTCAAATTTCCGCAGGGTTTGCCATAAATCCGGAAAGCAAGGGGGGAATTTTTGATCTTCGCTACAGGGTTGGGGATCATTACCTCCTTACGGAAAGCCCAGAGTGGATTAAATTATGTAACACACCCGACCCTCTTCCCGCCAGCATCCGCCTGGCCCTGTTAAGCCAACCTTCGCACCTTTTGCTCCTTCAATGGCTTGATGTTCTTAAAGAGAAACACCCAGGCATCCAATTTCATGCCTGGTACCCTAAAACAATCATCAGCAAAATAACACTTTTGCAAGAATTTCTGCAAACCCGCCTAAACTTTACATTTAATGAGATCTTATCCACCGTGTGGCCTGAGATCCATTTTATCACCCAACAAAAACTCGGCAGCCATAATAATGACGTTAACTTGGCCTTAAAGTCACAGGCAGGAGAAATGGGAAAACTAACCCCCGTTGAGCAAAAAGGGGTCAACCTTGATAACCGCAAAGACGGAAAAAACATGCTCACTCTTTTGCAGGAATGGGATGTTGAGCATATGCACTTCATAAGAATTCCCTCCCTTTCCCTGGATGATGCAGCAACGGAATGGGTTGCCCATATCGATCCTGCGGAATATGAACCGGAAATTTTAGCCCGTCTCCTAAACTTTGCAACGCATTTTATCCTTGATCCTACAAAAATTAATCCGGCTTTATGGAGCAATCCAAAGATCTTGACCGACCTCGTCAGGGTCAATGCCCCTCTTGAATGCCTTCAACAGGCCCTAGCTTTGCGCACAATGCTTCCCTTCAAAGAGATTTCTCTATCTCTAAAACAGAGGTCAAATTCTTATGATTACAGAATTTCAGGGCTAAAAGGAAACGTCCCATTGATTTGCGAACTCATCCGCCTCTTTCCAACGGTAACCTCTCTCTCTCTTGCCGATAATGAATTAAGGTCTTTAAAACCTCTTGTAGAGAGTTTAAAACAGCTCTCCTCTCTGACAGATTTAAGCTTAAAAGATAATCCGATTCATAATCCTGTTCCCCTTGCCGAATTTCCTCAACTCACTTGCCTGAACATTGAAAATACAGGCCTCCCTGATGTGTACCCAAACGGCCTTAAAGAATTAATCGCCCGGGAGAAGAGGGTAAAGGTCGAAACCGTGAAATTACTTAACACGACGCAATTTTTTAGTAGCGGACCTACAGGGACAACCGAAAAAAGAGAGTACGATCTGCTCCGGCAAAAAAACTCTCTAGACCTTCTGGACCTTATACGGAATTATATGAGACTTCATAATCCCTCTCTCGAAGATACCAATCAAATGATTTGTGTCCTGGAGCTCCTTGCAGAAGAAAAAAACCTATGGCGCGACACGCTTGTGTTAGAAACGAGGCACCTTGATTTGCCTTGTGATGACTTATTCGGGCGGCTTCAGGAATTTGACCCCAGGGAGGTAGCTTATAAACTTCTGTTTGCCATGAAATATCATCTACCCCACGGCACGAACCGCGACACGCTCTACTTTGTTGACCATGTACCGTCAATGCAGGCAAACTGCCTAAGTCGGCTTGATATTTCAAACGTTTGTATAAACGCAATTTTTTGGGAGTCTCTGTGCCAATTTGAAAATCTATCCCGACTCAGCCTCATTGGGACATTTCTTTCAAATCTTGATGATTTTCCTATATTGCGACAATTACAGGTTCTGGATCTTTCGAGCAATACAATTGCAACATTAAAAGGCCTTCACACGGCAACGCATGATATTAAATTTCCCAATTTAAATGTCATTAATTTGGCCAACAATAAAATTGTGACCGATGATGGAATAAGGTTCCTTTTAGAACTTGAAAAACTTACTTATATCAATTTAAACAACAACCTCCTAACCAGAAAGCCAGCTTTTGGAAATCTGAGGCTTCTCAAGCATCTTGATCTGGATGGTAATAAATTCTAACAAATCAATTAATTACTTACTTATGCAAACACAGAAAAATTCAGACACAGACCTCAACAGGATTATAAATATCGTGTTTTTTCAATCTTATAAAAAAACAACCCGAATTATGGGTTAAATTTTAATCTAAATCCAACAATTAATTCGATACTTAGTACATTAAAATCAACGACTTATTCAGTCATTGCGAGGAGCGAAGCGACGCGGTTATTGCCAATGCTAGGCTTAAAAAATTAGAGGACGGAAAAAGCTTTACGACAT
>CAZXMD010000051.1:0-10834 GCA_964641635.1 uncultured Candidatus Finniella sp.
ACAACAAATGAGGATCGTCTGACGCGGTTAGCAGGTATTGTTTCCAGCGATCGTTTTTCGCAGAAGCGAAAAGCTTTTGCGCAATTTGCTATCATTGAACAGAAAGTGAAACATTCATTGATCGAACCGACAACACCTCCTTATCATTATGAGCCTGGAACAGCGCGCCATGATTATAATGATCTATTGGAAAATAAAGCTATGTCGATGACAACCCGGTTAAGTATTGAGTATCATTTGGTTGAATTAGATTATAAAAAAATTGGTGTTATTTCGCAGAATTTAGAATCTATAAAAACAGCATTTCAAAAAATCTGTGATCATCCAGATGCCCATTCGTTCACAAGAAGTCTGTCTAAAAGATATTTGGTTGAGATAGCTAATAATGAAGAAAAGGGATAAGAAAAATGAGCAACATAAAACAATGTCCGGTGTTTGGTCTCTATGCGGCATCTAGGAAACTCATAAAGGTTTATTCCAATGAATTGGAATCCATGGGCTTAACTTATCCGCAATACTTGGTGATTTCATGCTTATTAAGCAAAGATGGCGCGTCTGTTGATGAAATTGGACAAGAAGTTTTTCTTGATTCAGGGACATTAACACCACTTTTGAAACGTCTGGAAGCCAACGGTTTTATAACACGTGAACATAGTAAAGAAGATGAGCGCAAACGTGTTATTAAGCTGTGTCCTAAAGGACGAAACCTGGAAAAAGATCTGGATCTTTTACGTCAAAACATTCGGGAAAAATTCCAAATTTCTCCTGATGAGGTTCAGCAGCTTATCCAGACATTGTCCAAGATTTTATCAACCGACATATAACGATTCAATAACCAGAAAGGAACAGAAAAATGAAATACTTAATAAAATTGTTGAACTCAGCGATATACGTACCTTTAACTGCGGGGATTCTTGCAGGTACACCCCACAAGATTCAGGCAGAAACGGCAATGGGGGTAGTACCACCAATGCAACTTACCTCGAAAGGAATTTCAGTCTATGGGGTTTCTACCTTCCCTTTTGTTTTCAAGCTAGATTAGCGAACCCTTGTCCCTATTGAGAAGAATATGGAAAAAGGCTGCAGAATCCTTCATTCTGTGATATGTCTTAGTGTATGAATTATCAGAATAAAAAACTTGTTTTTCTTGTCACCGAGCTTGGATATTTTTGCTCCCATCGTTTGAACCTGGCTTTGGCGGCAAAGCGGGCTGGGTTTGATGTGGGGGTAGTGACGAATTGTGATCAGCGCCCCAATCTGTCCCGTTATGAAGCGCAACTCAAAGAACTTGATGTGCATCATCTGCCTTTTCACCGGTCGCGCCTCAATCCGTATTCGGAACTGAAAATCCTATGGCAACTTTGGAAAATTTACCGGCAGGTTCGTCCGGATATCGTCCACCAGGTGGCTTTGAAGCCGGCTATTTATGGAACCTTTTGCGGTCTTCTGGCAGGAATTCCTCGAATTGTGAATGCCCTGGGGGGGATGGGATACCTGTTTACCCACCGAAGTTTGAAAGCATTCCTTGTCAGGCCGTTATTGGCGGTTTCTTTTTGGATTTTGTTAAACAATCGCCGGTGCGCGCTCATTTTACAGAATCCCGATGATGTAGAATTGATGACATCCTTTGTCGGTTATGATAAAATTCATTTAATTCGGGGGGCTGGGATCGATTTAGAATTGTTCCATCCCACGCAAGAGCCCTCCTCACCACCCCTTAAAGCATTGATGGTGAGCCGTTTGTTGTGGAGCAAGGGGATTGGCGAACTTGTTGAAGCGGCAAGGGCATTGAAAGTTCAAGGCATCCCCCTCCAGATTCAGGTCGCAGGGGATGTCGACCCCCAAAATCCGGCCAGCGTTTCTCAAGCCACTCTGGCGGCCTGGAAAAAAGAAAATGTCATAACGTGGCTTGGGGCTGTTGAGGATACTCCAACCCTATACGCTGCCAGCCATATTGCCGTATTGCCCAGTTATCGTGAAGGGTTGCCCAAGTCATTGCTGGAAGCAGCTGCTTGCGGCAAGCCAATTGTAACGACAGATGTTCCGGGATGCCGGGAAGTCGTTATCCAGCGTGAAAACGGTTTTCTGGTACCGGCAAAAAACGTAAGTGCACTGGCAGATGCCTTAAAAGAACTGGTTGAGTCGCCCGAACTGCGGGTGAAAATGGGGCAATTGAGCCGACAAAAAGCGGAGCAGGAGTTTGATGAAAAGAAGATTATTGCCGAGACGCTGAGGGTATATTGCCACAAAGAGGTTGAAGCTTAATTTGCCCCCTCACCCGCCACGACGCTTCGCTTTGTGTCGACCTCTTCCGCAAGGAAGGAGGTAAATCACACAAGAAGTTTATTTTTTAATAGCTGTTTTCAACGCCAAGGAATTTTAATGACCTATGTAGCTGTTCTTCCTAATCGAGGTGTTTTGCGTCTTACAGGCAAAGATCGGGCCGCGTTTTTACAGGGTTTGATTACCAATGATGTTGGTAAAATTACGGTGGAGCAAGGTATTTATGCTGCTTTATTGAGTCCCCAGGGAAAATTTCAATATGACCTTTTCGTAACAGCGTGTACGGATGCCGACGGCCAGGAGTCCTGGCTGATTGATTGTGACCGTGACCGTGCAGAAGCCCTTTTGAAGCGTTTGTCCCTCTACAGGCTGCGCTCGGACGTCGCTATTGAGAACATTTGTGATCAATTTGCGGTTCTGGCCGTATGGGGCGCTTCAGGAGTATTGGATACATTGGGTCTGTCTGCATCTCCTGGTGCGGCGCGGCCTTTGAAAGAGGGCAGCGCCTTTGTTGATCCGCGCCTGATAGATCTTGGGGCCAGGATCATTTTACCTCAAGACAAAATCCAGAATTTTTACGAAAGCGCAGGGATCACCTTTACCTCTTTTGATGAGTATGATCTTCACCGCTTAAAAGTGGGTGTACCTGACGGAAGCCGGGATATTCTGGTTGATCGTGGTGTCCTTTTAGAATGCGGTTTTGATGAGCTAAATGCCATAGATTGGAACAAAGGATGTTATATGGGGCAAGAACTTACGGCTCGAACGCGATATCGTGGTTTGGTTCGTAAAAGCCTTATTCCTGTTGGTATTCAAGGAGAGACGCCGACTTTCCAGAGCCCCATCCTTCAAGGAGGGGCAGAGGTAGGAGAATTGCGCACAGCTAGAAAAGAAAGGGGAATAGCCATGCTGCGCCTAGAGGCTTTGTCAAAGTCTTTGCCCTTTCAGTGCGGCAATGCTACCCTAACACCACATATCCCTCATTGGAGGTGCTTGCCTTCTTTACATGAGGAAGAGTAGGAAAATGTCAGATTTAGCGCCATTTTTACAAACTTTACGGGATCGGCTGACGATCACGGAAGTGATCCGTCCTCACGTAAAACTTGTTCGTAAAGGGCGTGAATATACGGGGCTGTGCCCGTTTCATAAAGAAAAAAGTCCTTCTTTTACAGTTAGTGATGATAAAGGATTTTATCATTGCTTTGGATGTGGCGCCCATGGGGATATTTTTGATTTCGTTATGCAGAAGCAAAACATGCCTTTTATGGAAGCTGTTGAGCTCTTGGCTAATCTCTTGGGGGTAGAGGTTCCAAAGCGTCAGCTTGAATCTTCTTCTCCTGTTCAACCAAAACCAGATGCTTCTTTGTATGAAGTCATGGAATCTGCTTGTTGTTGGTATCAACATCAACTCTCCCTTACTCAAGGGGCGCCCGCGCGGGCATATTTCGAGCAGCGGGGGCTTCTTCCTGAAACAACAAGTCATTTCCGGCTGGGGTATGCGCCAGAACGAGGATTGCAGGAAGCGTTGAAAAAGCAGGGGTTCTCGGAAAACATCATGATGCAAGCGGGCTTGATTGGCCGGGCTGAAGAAAGAGATGGGACGTATGATCGGTTCCGTTGTCGGTTGATGTTCCCGATTTGGGATGGGAAAGGCCGTGTGATTGCTTTTGGGGGACGCATTTTAAAAGAGGGGGAACCGAAATATTTGAATTCCCCGGATACGCCGACCTTTATCAAGGGCAAAACCTTGTATGCCTATAACATGGCTCTGCCTGCTGCTCGACAGAGGGAATCTCTTGTGAATTCCTTGATTGTTGTTGAAGGTTATATGGATGTAATTGCGATGCACCAGGCCGGCTTCAAAACAGTCGTTGCTCCTCTGGGAACAGCGTTAACCCATGAGCAAATGGCTCTTCTATGGCGGGGAACAGAAGATCCTATATTGTGTTTTGATGGAGATGCTGCGGGAACCCGGGCCGCTCACCGGGCAGCGGAAAAAGCTCTTGGAATTTTGAAAGTTGGACAAACCTTACGGTTTTGTTTCTTGCCATCCGGAGAAGATCCGGATAGCCTGTTGAAGGTTGGGCGCTGTGATGAACTTCATGACCTTTTAAGAAAGCCACAACCGTTGGTGGATGTTCTGTGGTCAATTTTTTTGCAAGGGCGCCTTTTTTCAACGCCTGAACAAAAAGCAATGGCCCGCCGGGATTTGGGGCAGTTGATGAAAGAAATAGCGGATCCTGACGTTCGACATTTTTACCGGGAAGATCTCAACAGTCGGTTACAGGCTTTAGTTGAGCCAAAAGGAAGGGATCAGGGCCGCACCTATCAAAATTATGATCAATGGCGGCGTTATCCGGCCCCCCTCAAATCAGCGCCCCTCATGGTTTCTAGGGCATCGCCCAAAAAAAATCACCTTGGGCATAAGATTTTACTGGCAACTTTGATAAATCATCCTACATTAATAGAGGACGCTGCCGAATCTTTAATGCTGTTGGGTGAGAGTTCTGGAGAGTATGATGATTTGCGCCAAGCTATTTTATCCATTGCCGCGGAGGCGCCTGCTTTATCTGCAGTAGAATTGAAAGATTTATTAGCTCAAAAGGGGTTTTCTCCTTTATTGGCGGAGCTGTTAACGCCTCAGATTTATACCCTTGCTCCCTTTGCAAAGGAGACAGCGACAAAAGAGGAGGCGCTGGCGGGTTGGAAAGAAGTTTGGTACAGAACGGTTGCCAAACATCATTTAGCGGCTGAAACACTTCGGACAGCTGCTGCTGTTCGGGACCAATTTGATGAACAAGCATGGGAAAGATTTAAGTTTTTAAAAAACCAGGTCGTTTTTAAAAAAGATGAGAAAAAAGGAGTTTAAAGTATGGCTAGTAAAGTTGCCCAGAAAAATGAGAATCAGGATCTTCCCGCACAAGATGTTACGGGGGAGGAAGTCGATATTCCCTTAATGGAATTGAGTAAATCAAATCCATCCTTAAAGCGTTTAATCGCACGTGGCAAAGAGCGCGGCTATATTACCTATGATGAATTGAACGAAGCCTTGCCTCAAAATCAGATGTCTTCTGATCAAATTGATGAAGCCATGACCATGATCGCGGAAATGGGTATCAGCATTGTTGATAGTGACGATGTTGATGAAACGCTAACGGAAGTGGAGCAGCCCGCCCGCGAGCTCACGGGCTTCGAGACGGGCTTTGAAGCAGAGGAAGAGTCGACAGAGTCCGCAGGCCGCACGGACGATCCTGTTCGGATGTATTTGCGTGAAATGGGTAATGTGGAATTGCTTTCACGTGAAGGTGAAATTTCTATTGCAAAGCGCATTGAATCAGGAAAAGAGATGATGTTGGGGGGCTTATGCGAAAGCCCATTGACGACGCGCGCTCTCGATTTTTGGCGTGAGCAGCTGCATGCCGGGACAATGATGCTTCGGGAAATTATTGCGCTCGATACGAATGCGAATTTTGATGAAGAAGGTAGTGAAGAAGAGGATCTCCTTGAGACTGAGGATGAAAGCTCCACCGATGTGGAAGCCAATGTTCCTGCAGAGCAAACTGCGGCTGATGTTGCTCCCTTATCTGCGGTTGAGCAAAGCATGTACCCTAAAGTCACGGATCTTATGGCTCGGTATAGTGAGATCTATGCACAGTTATGGAGCCGCCAGGAAAATCTGATTTCGCGTTCAAAGAAATCTACTGAGATTGAATTGGACAAAGATTATCAGAAAATCAAGGTGGAATTGATTGCTCTGATGGATGAAATCAAGCTCAACCAGCATCGTATTGAAGATTTGATGCGTCAACACCAGGATATTATTCGTTCCATCAGTTCCCAGGAACGGGCTCTGGCTGGTTTTGCGGATGCCTGTTCCGTGAAACGCGAACAGTTCCTGGATCAGATTAATAATGCTCAAATCACGGTCGATTGGGTTGAAGATTTAAAAAAACTGACTGGCAAAGGTTGGGCAGTTTTTGTTGAGCGGCATGAGGTCGATTTAGCGCGCCTGGTTGCAAGCGTTATTGCTGTTGAAGAGGAAACAGGTTTGCCTTTCCGTGAATTCCGCCGGATTGTTACGACCATTCAAAGGGGGGAAAGAGAATCGTCCCGTGCTAAAAAAGAGATGATCGAAGCTAACCTAAGGTTGGTGATTTCCATTGCAAAGAAATATACCAATCGAGGCTTGCAGTTTTTGGATTTGATCCAAGAAGGAAATATCGGATTGATGAAAGCGGTTGATAAATTCGAATACCGTCGGGGTTATAAATTTTCGACGTATGCGACTTGGTGGATTCGTCAGGCTATTACCCGCTCAATTGCAGATCAGGCGCGAACCATTCGTATCCCTGTCCATATGATTGAAACCATTAACAAGATGGTGCGCACCTCCCGTCAAATGATGCACGAAATCGGTCGTGAGCCAACGCCAGAGGAACTGTCTGAAAAATTGATGATGCCGTTGGAAAAGGTTCGCAAAGTCATGAAAATTGCTAAAGAACCTATCAGTCTTGAAACGCCTATTGGGGACGAGGAAGATAGCCATTTGGGTGATTTTATTGAAGATAAGAACGCGCTTTTGCCGATCGAGGCTGCTATTCATGCCAACTTGCGGGACACAACAACCCGTGTTTTGGCGAGTCTCACAGCTCGTGAAGAACGGGTTTTGCGGATGCGTTTTGGGATCGGAATGAACACGGACCATACCCTCGAAGAAGTGGGCCAACAGTTTGCTGTAACGCGGGAACGGATCCGTCAAATCGAAGCCAAGGCTTTGCGCAAGCTAAAGCACCCCAGCCGCTCTCGGAAACTCCGGAGTTTCCTGGATACGTAAAAAGACGTTTTCTTTGCAGAAGAATAGCGATGGGAGCCTTCTTGAGATAGGCTCATACCAGGCTGCAAAAAGAATGCTGTCATTTTCCCTCACACGACGCTTTGTGCCGACCCTCTCCCCTTGTGGGAGAGGGTTTGTTGAATAATTGCGTAATTTGGTAAACGAAAAATAATTCAAGTCATTGCGTTTGCCCCCGCCAAGGGCTACGCCATCACTCCTCGCAATTTTTTTAAGTCATCAGATACTTGTTTTGTATCCATTGCTGATGGAGAGCTTCATCCAATTCGGATAAAGAAATAGGGATTCCTAAGGCTTCACATGAGGTAACCCCAAATTGTGAAAGTCCGCAAGGGACAATGCCTTGAAAGTGGGAAAGATCGGGATTCACATTAATGGCGATGCCATGGAAGCTGATCCACCGCCGCAACCGGATGCCAACAGCAGCGATTTTCTGGTCTTGCTCCTTATGGTTAACCCATATGCCCACACGCCCATGGCGGCGCTCACCCATGATGCCAAAGTCCCCAAGGGTGTCGATGATCCACTGCTCCAGGGCGGTGATAAAAGCCCGGACATCCCTGTTTCGCTTCGTCAGGTCAATCATGACATAGGCAACCCGTTGTCCCGGCCCGTGGTAGGTATATTGTCCACCCCGGCCCGTCGCATAAACCGGCAAGCGGGTTGCATCGAGAAGATCCCCCCTCTTTGCGCTGGATCCTGCCGTATAAAGGGAAGGGTGTTCCAATAGCCAAACCATTTCTTCGGCGGACCCGTCAAAAATGCCGCTTACGCGTTCCTCCATGAGAGCGACCGCCTCTTCATAGGGAACCGGATCGGGAGAAACGCGCCATTCCATCTTCGTGTTTTACCCGAGTGCTTTTAAGCCGGCGGTGACGCCAAGAACACTCCAAAACACCCATTGTGTGCGGATGCGGGAGTTTCCATTTGTGGGCATCAGCCTGTCAATAACATTCATGATAGCAAGGGCAATCAGCGCCGGATAAGCCACATCAAGGATTGAGCCTAATATCGTCATCAGTTTAGAAAAGCCCAGTAAGGAAACAACGAAGGTGATCGACATCGTGATCAGAATTGCATAAGGGCGTTTTAACCGGTCTTTCGTGACATCCTGAGTTAGGAAATCCGTAAATAAGGTCGACAGGATGACGGCCGTTGCTAAACAGCCAACAGCAAGGACAACGGCAATGACCGGTTTTGCAAAGTACCCTAACGTATGTCCCCCAATGGCGACCAGAAGCTGTTCAGGGTTCGTATTCTGCAAGTGGGGTGCATATTTAGCTCCTAAAGTCACAAAGCCGATATAGACCAGGGATAACAGCAATGCCCCGATGAGACTGGCGCCAATGCTCATTTTAACCAATGTTTTGGGATCTTCGCTTTCGGACAGATGATTGCGCAAATAATGCACAATCGTACTTGAAAAGAAGAAGGCCGCCATCAAATCAAACATTTGATATCCGGTAAAAAAAGCAGTTTTAAAGGATTCTCCGGCAGATAGTCCATTTTCAAGGGGCTGTTCTCCATACCACAATCCAAACAGGATGAGGATAACAATCCCCCCTAATTTAAAAGGGGTCAAAAACAATCCGATAATATCAACAACCCGGTTCCTAGACCAGATGAGGGCGGCAATCGTCAGGCAAAACAGAAAACTGAAAGTTGTGATGGTTAAATCGGGATAAATCAGGTTGAACCCCCCATAAGCTACGGTAATGCACCGTGGAGCGACGCCAAAAGGGCCAATCAACATCAGGATGATGGCAATCAAGAGAAAGGCCGGGATTTTCCCCAGGCGTTCAAAATAGGTCCGATAGTTTCCATCAAACAAGATGATGCTGATCAGACCCAGAAAAGGAACCAGAACAGCGGTTACCAGGAGCCCGAGTATCGCTACGGGGTATTGGTGCAAAGCTTCTTTGCCAATAAGCAAAGGGAATACGAGGTTGCCGGAGCCAAAAAACATGGAAAACATGGCAAATCCGGCAGTTAAAACAGTTTTACGGTGTGTCATCATACATCTCAATTTATTACAGAAGATCAAATATTTATACTCCCAATTTTATCAGGCGCCTTTTCCGGTAGGGCTGCCTGGCGGAGCATAAGGACAATAGGGTGTGTTTTTCGGGATAAAATTTATATGGCCTGAGTGGCCACAATAATCAGGGACATCACGACTCGAATGAGCTGATTTTTTGCAAAAAAAATGTGATATACGCTCTGATCCATGACTTCTTTTAACGTGGGCTTGCTCTTCGTGTCAATATTTATATGGGAAGTCGAAGGAGTTATCGCCAATGTTTATGGATTTTCTCCCATTTACAATAAAAATCTTGTCGAACCCTTGAAAGTTTGTGTAATCTCACATCAACACTTTCAGGAGGGGTGGCCGAGTGGTCGAAGGCGCACGATTGGAAATCGTGTATACGGCAACGTATCGAGGGTTCGAATCCCTCTCCCTCCGCCATTCTTAATTGGTAGGCCTTTGCGCTCTACCTATTAAGAATAAGCCTGAGAAGGTATAGAATTCTCGATGAATTAAAATTCGGGTTTGAGCCGAACGAAGCGAGGCAGCGGGCTTTAGCGCGATAATGTCTCTTCCTTGATTTTCCATTCATAAATTCCAATCAAAGATATCGTAATTTTTCCCCCTCACGGAACAGCGGAGCGTTTGGACCTTTGACGTTTTTGTTTATGGGCAAGATCTGTCTGATTTTCCGTTAATTGCGCCGTGATCTGGTCGATTGCCCCCTCGTTTATGGCTTTCTGTTGGGCAGCAGAAAACTTCTTTGTAACCAAAGCTTCAAATGTCTCTAAAGTTTTTGCCGTTGCCTCTTCCTGTATGGTTTGAACGGCTTCATGATGCAGCCGCTCTATCATATTTTCAACTTCCCGCTGCCGGTTATTGATCATCTTATCAATATCCTGCAAGGCTTGTTGGCGGACAACAAGGGCTTGCTCTTCTGTCCGCTAGGCGATGTGTTCTATTTCTTCAAGGATTTCTCCGTGCCGCCGCCGCTCTTCAGTTAAGGCTTGAAGGGCAGCTTCTTTGGCGTGGGCAGCATCATCCAGCGCTTGACGGATGTTCAATATTTTCTGGTCCAAAGCCGCCATAGACCGACGGTATCCAAGGCGATAGGCAAGCCCCATAAATAAGATAAAGCTGACCATGACAATAAAAGTTGGATCCATCAGATTTTTTCCTGTTTGTCGAGAACATCTTGTACAGCTTCCTTGATTTGGGACCGGACAAGAGGTTGCCCTAAAATGCGCTGGGCGGTCGCCACAACAACCTGGGAGACTAACGGTTCAATATTCCTGAGAATTTTCTGTGTCTGTGTTTCCAATTCTGCCTGAACTTTTTTTGTTTTAGCGACGAGTTCTTCATCCAGAACCGCCATCCGGCGTGATTTACTATTGTGCGCTTCCGTCAAGGCTTGATGGATCAGTAAATGGGCTTTTCCCCGGGCATCTGCCAAACGGGCAAGGTTTTCCTGCTTCAAAACGTCTTCTTTGCTACGAACAAGCTTGGCCTGATCCCAGTCCTGCTGAAGGCGCTGCTCCCGCCCCTCAAGAGTTGCCGTCAGGCGTGGGACGAGGTAACGCGCCATTACCACACATAAAGAAGCAAAACAAACGATCAGCCAGAAAATCTGAGATGGATAGGTTGAGACCTCAAACTGCGGCATGGAAAGGCAC
>CAZXMD010000052.1:0-10833 GCA_964641635.1 uncultured Candidatus Finniella sp.
CCGCCTATCCTTAAATTAGCGATGGGCTCACCCACTCCCGATAAAGTTCGAGAAGCCTTAAGCGCTTACCAACGGCTCGACCATAGTCTCATTGGTTGTCGGGTAGATAGCAAATTGATAGGCATCTTGGGAGCCAAAATGAAAGATAATATGGCCACTATCCAACACATAGCTGTATTGACCGCTTACCGTCGCCAAGGCATTGGAAAATTACTAATTCAAGAATTACTTAAACGATTTGCCATAGGGTTCCTTTTTGCTGAAACAGATATTGAGGCAGTTGGATTTTATGAAAAGTGCGACTTTGCTTGCAAACCTTTTGAAGGTGCCCCCCATGGAAAGCGCTATTCTTGTCAAAAATTCCAATTGCTCATAAACGGATAAAACCAGTTTATATATACTCCCTCATGGGAACAGATGACACAACTTAACAATAGTTTATTGAAGGCTGTTTTACATACTCTCTCCCCTTGCCCAGCTACACCTTAGGTTATGCCGTGGCGAGTGGGAGAGGTTCGTCATAAGCGTGAGCATAATCGAGGAAAGAAGGGAGAAACCTTTGACACCCTTTGGTTGCAATTTGGTTCCCCTCACCATCAAATCATGCCAGGTACAATAATCGATAACCGCAAACCGGTTCCTCATGTAAAAACAGATTATTCGTAAATGACGACTTCCCCCGGGTGGCCCCAATTGAGAACCTTTCGGGCGCGTTCCTCCAGCATGTCCTGGTCCAAACTGTCCGGGCGAAGCAGGTAGACCTGGCGTTCCAAGGTTTCCTTTTCCGATTGAATGACAGAAAGATGCTGCTCAGATTCGGTAATTTTCTGACGCAAGCGCATCCAGGAAAAGAGGCCGCGCTCTCCTTGTACAATATGATATCCAAAGTAAACCATCACCAGAAGGGCGATGAGGGGCCCAAGAATGTGGTTGAGGCGGCCTGTTAAATCCATCGTATCAATCTTCTGCCGTGACTGTGCGCAAGGCAGGTGTCTGGGACACTTTAGAAATCGAGGACTGATAAACATCTTGCCCGGCATATCGGCTTATGGCGCCAAGTTCTTCCTCTATCCGTATGAGTTGGTTGTATTTTGCAACCCGGTCAGAGCGAGACAAGGACCCCGTTTTAATTTGCCCTGCATTTGTCGCAACGGCTAAATCGGCAATGGTTGTATCTTCCGTTTCCCCGGAGCGGTGGGAAATGACAACCTTATATCCAGCCTCTTTCGCCATCCGGATGGCATCCAACGTTTCTGTCAGGGTGCCAATTTGATTGGGTTTGATGAGAATGGCATTGGCCGCGCCCATTTCAATACCCTTTTCTAAGCGCCCCAGATTGGTGACGAACAGGTCATCACCCACCAATTGAACGCGGTTTCCAAGGGCTTGTGTCATCGCTACCCAGCCAGACCAATCTTCCTCTGAAAGACCGTCTTCAATGGAAATAATAGGATACTGCCGAAGCAATTCTTCATAGTAAGTAATCATTTGGTGGGATGTAAACGTTTTCCCTTCGCCGACCATATGGTAGTGGCCATCACGATAAAACTCCGTTGCAGCGACATCCAGCGCAAGGAAAATATCTTTACCGGCCTGGTACCCAGCGGCATCAATAGCTTGCAGAATAAAATCAAGCGCCTCACGGCTGCTGCGCAAAGCAGGGGCAAGACCGCCTTCATCTCCGACGTTGGTGTTATGCCCCTCTTTCTTAAGCAATTTCTTTAAATTGTGAAAGACTTCGGCCCCTAAACGAACGGCTTCACGAAGAGAAGCGGCGCCCGTTGGAATAATCATAAATTCTTGAATATCAATAGGGTTGTCCGCATGGGCGCCCCCATTAATAATGTTCATCATCGGCACAGGCAAAACATGTGCGTCAATGCCCCCTAAATATTGGGTTAAATGAGACCCCCAGAGTTGCGTCGGTGTCTGGCCCGCCGCTTTTGCTACGGCCAGGCTAACACCCAGTATAGCATTAGCGCCAAGACGGGATTTATTGGGCGTACCGTCCAGGTCAATCATCACCTGATCAATATGACGTTGGGCCAGGGGATTGAGATTCAGGATGGCAGGGGCGATTTCCTGGTTGATCGCCTCAACAGCCTTTAAAACCCCTTTGCCTAAATAGCGCTTCTGGTCGCCGTCTCTCAGTTCAAGGGCCTCAAAGGACCCTGTAGAAGCGCCGGATGGAACAGCTGCACGGCCGATCATGCTGCCATAATTGGTTGTAACGTCCACCTCTACGGTTGGAAAACCCCGAGAATCAAGAATTTCCCGAGCATGTACCTTGGTGATCTGTATCATACAATGACCTCTTTAAAATTTATGCGGCGCACGGATAGGTTTTTGATAACCGATCAAATTCCTTCAGTTCTGATAATAACCGAGGTAAATCTTGAAGTCGAACCATATTCGGGCCATCACTAGGGGCATGATCCGGGTCTTGATGGGTTTCAATAAAGACCGAAGCTACGCCAACAGATACGGCCGCTCTCGCCAATATCGGGACAAACTGACGTTCCCCGCCCGTGGAGGCGCCGGCGCCACCCGGTTGTTGAACAGAATGGGTTGCATCAAAAACAACAGGGTACCCAAACTTGGCCATAATGGGGAGAGAGCGCATATCAGACACCAACGTGTTATACCCAAAAGAAGCGCCCCGTTCACAGAGCATAAGCTGTGAATTGCCAAATGACTCCATTTTCTTAACAACATTGGCCATATCCCAGGGAGCTAAGAATTGGCCCTTTTTAATGTTGATAGCTTTACCTGTTTCAGCCGCCGCTTTCAAAAGGTCCGTCTGGCGACAAAGAAAGGCCGGAATTTGCAAAATATCAACAACTTCCGCAACAATGGGACATTGCTCGCTTGAATGGACATCGGTTATAATTGGACACCCCATTTTCTCTTTCACTTCAGCCAGGATAGGCAGACTGGCTTTCATTCCAATCCCCCGGTGCCCTTGAACGCTGGTCCGGTTCGCCTTGTCAAAAGATGTTTTGTAAATAAAGGGAATGCCAAGCCCATCTGTGATTTCTTTAATGGCGGCGGACATCTCTAACGCATGCTCACGGCTTTCTAAAACACAAGGACCTGCAATGAGAACAAAAGGTAGATCGTTGCCAATTACAATATTCCCGACTTGCACATGTTTCTTCATATTAAACTAACCTTTCTTGATGAATCGCGGCTGCTATAAATGATACAAATAAAGGATGCGGGTCAAAAGGGCGAGACTTTAATTCAGGGTGAAATTGAACGCCGATAAACCAGGGATGATCCTGGCGCTCTATAACTTCCGGCAACTGCCCGTCAGGAGAGAGCCCTGAAATGTGAAGACCCACACTTTTCAACGGGTCGGAATAGGTTGTATTGACTTCATAACGATGGCGGTGCCGTTCATAAATAGAAGAACTTCCATAAATTTTATGAGCAAGAGAACCCTCTTGCAGTTTGCATCGATATGACCCAAGGCGCATGGTCCCACCCAAATCACCTTCTTGAGAGCGTTGCTGTAGACTTTTTCCATCCATCCATTCGGTCATTAACCCGATAATGGGATCCGGCGTTGATCCAAATTCCGTGGAGGACGCCTCTTTTAAGCCCAATAAATTCCGGGCCGTCTCAATGACCGCAAGCTGCATGCCAAGGCAGATCCCCAAATAGGGAATCTTTTTCTCCCGGGCAATTTGTATGGCCTTTAATTTCCCTTCAATACCCCGTTCCCCAAACCCGCCGGGAACGAGAATACCTTGCATGCCAACCAGGTCATCCTGCAGTTTCTGAAGGTCATCCGAATCAAGCCAGTGAAGCTTTACGCGCACACTGTTCGCAATGCCACCATGGATCAACGATTCAGATAAAGACTTATAAGCATCCAGGAGCGATACGTACTTTCCAACAACAGCGATATTGACTTGACCATCAGGATTGTGAATACGGTCCACAATGGTGTGCCATTTTGACAAATCAAGGTCATTGTTCGCTTTCAAACCAAAGTACCGGCAAACTTGCCAGTCAAGGCCTTCTTGGTGGTAACTCACGGGAACCTGGTAAATGGTATCAATATCTTTGGCTTCAATCACCCGTTCCGGGCGAACGTTACAAAATAGTCCAAGTTTATGTTTGGCATCTTCCGGGATAGGACGGTCGGAGCGACAAAGTAAAATATCGGGTTGAATTCCATAACTCAAAAGTTCTTTAACTGAATGCTGGGTTGGTTTTGTTTTAATCTCCCCAGCTGTTGCAATATAGGGAAGAAGAGTGAGATGAATGAACAAGGTATTTTCGCGGCCCAAGTCATTGCTCAATTGCCGGATAGCTTCTAAAAAGGGCAGTCCCTCAATATCACCAACAGTCCCACCAATTTCACAAATGACAAAATCTTCGTTTGTTAAGTCAGCTGTAATGAAGGCTTTAATCTCATCAATAATATGGGGCACCACCTGAACTGTAGCCCCTAGATAATCCCCCCGGCGTTCTTTCGCAAGGACGGCTGAGTAAATTTTACCGGTAGTTGTGCTATCACTTGCCCGGGCAGAAACCCCTGTGAACCGTTCATAATGACCCAGATCAAGGTCGGTTTCTGTCCCGTCCTCAGTGACATAGACTTCCCCATGCTGAAAGGGGCTCATGGTTCCCGGGTCAACGTTAAGGTAAGGGTCAAGTTTGCGTAAACGTACTATATATCCACGGGCCTGGAGGAGTGCGCCCAATGAAGAAGCGGCGATGCCCTTCCCCAAAGAAGAAACCACACCGCCAGTTACAAAAATAAATTTTGCCAAAGGGTACCTCTAAATTTTACCAAAATCGTTTATTTTTTTTGATCCGGCATTGGCGCCAGAATGGAGGTTGATTCTTTCACCTGATGTTTGGAAATAATCCCCATTAACAGACAATTACCCATGAATAAAGCAGCGAGTACGCCCGTTACCCGGGTCAGTAGGTTTGATGTGCCGCGGGCGCTGAACATGCTGCCGGATGCGCCACCGCCCATACCAAGACCACCACCCTCACTGCGTTGCATCAAGATAACGCCAATCATGGCAAGCGTGATAAATATATGAATAATTAGCAGAACAGTCATTTTCCAAAGGTCTCCTTTAATCAAAGCCGGAAATGGCAACCTAAGATAGGCATACCATAAAAGGGGCTGCAAACACTATTCAAAACTATATATAAATGGAAAAAATCACCCAAAGGCCCACAAATGGTTTGATGGGTATCTCCAGAATTTTTAATCAATGCCTGAATTTCGGCGGCGGGTTCCCCTTGATTCATTTATGGTCATGAGATACAACCTACATTTGGCTGAGTGAGGCAAAGAATGATACCTTTTGAAACGAAAGAAAAATATTACCAAGCGTTGATCCATAAAAACTCAGAATATGAGGGTCTTTTTTATGTTGGAGTCAAAACAACAGGCGTGTTTTGCCGCCCCACTTGCCCTGCCAGAAAGCCAAAATTTGAGAATTGTGAGTTCTTTGAAAATGCCGAACAAGCCTTATTGGCTTCATTTCGCCCCTGTAAACGGTGCCATCCCCTCCACTATCCGAATAGCACCTCAAAGCTTGTCCAACGACTTATGGAAGTCATTGAAGAGAATCCTGAAAAACGCTGGAAAAATAGGGATTTTCAGGAATTATCCGTTGATGCCTCAACGGCGCGCCGTCACTTTAAGAAGCGATTTGGAATGACCTTCGTTGAGTATGCACGGGCGCGCCGCATGGGGTTGGCGATGAAACAGATCAGGGCCGGCGATGCTGTCATTGAGGCCCAACTTTCAACCGGATACGAATCAGGCAGCGGTTTTCGGGATGCCTTTTCCCGCATTATGGGAGCAGCGCCTTCCCTGCTGGGTGATCGTGCCATTCTTAAAGCATCCTGGTTGGATACAAAACTCGGCCCCATGCTGGCCATTGCCGATGAAGAGGCCCTTTATCTTTTAGAATTTGTCGACCGCCGTGGCCTTGAGCGGGAGGTTGAGCGTTTGAGAAAAAAAACAAAGCGGGCCATTATCCCGGGCGTAACAGAGCCCATTCGTACCATTGAAAAGGAGATCAAAGACTATTTTGACGGTCTGCAGCAAGAGTTCAAAACGCCCCTTTTCCTTCTCGGCTCACCCTTTCAGAAACGTGTCTGGGAAGAACTCATGAAAATTCCGGCCGGCGAAACACGCTCTTACACTGAGATTGCCATTGCCATCGGAAAACCTTTCGCATGCCGGGCGGTGGCAAGCGCCAATGGGGCCAACCAACTGGCTATTGTTATTCCTTGCCACCGTGTTATGAATTCTAATGGCGAACTGGGTGGTTATGGGGGTGGCATCACCCGCAAAAAATGGTTGATTGATCTTGAAAAGCAGGGAGAAAGAAAATGACATTAGTCGGAACTGATGGAAAAAATAGGTGTTTTGGAGGGAAACCCGGACAAGAATTTTATGCCAAGTATCATGATGACGAATGGGGCGTGCCCTCTCATGATGACCGGCATTTATTTGAAATGCTCATCCTGGAAGGGGCACAAGCAGGCTTAAGCTGGGAAACTATTTTGAAAAGGCGCGAAGGATACCGTCGTGCGTTCCATAATTTTGATGCTGTCAAGGTCGCCGCCATGACCGATGACACATTAGAGGCTTTACGCAACAACCCTGAAATCATCCGCAACCGCCTGAAGATATACGCCGCCCGAAAAAATGCGCGTGTCTTTTTAGACATTCAAAAAGAACACGGAACCTTTGATGCTTATGTGTGGCGTTTTGTAAATGGTCAACCCGTAATGAATCAGCGGCACCATTTTCAGGATATTCCGGCAAAAACAACCGTAAGCGACGCCCTGTCAAAGGATTTAAAAAAGCGCGGCATGACGTTTGTCGGCTCCACCATCATGTATGCTTACTGCCAGGCTATCGGGATGGTGAATGACCATCTCACCGATTGCTGGCTTTATAGAAAAGTTCAATAGATCATTGCTTGCTTTCCTACAAAACATGAAAAATCAACAATATTTAGAAAATAAAAAATTCAAAAAATAAAGACTTTTAGGTTGAAATTTTATTTAAAATAATATACTAATATCATTGAATTAACAACATCAATAAATAGGATTATTGCATTATGACAAAAACAATATTTCTTGCAACTTTTAAGACTTACCTTGCCATTATGCTCAATTCACATCTGATCTACTCAATGGAAAATACAAAAAGTCAATATACGGATGAACAAATAAAAATTTATTTGAAAAAACCAGAAACATCTCTCAGCTTAAAGTTAGACTGGCGATTTTCTTCTATTGAAGAAAAAGGGACTCAAGCTATTGTGGAATTTGTTCGAGAGAGTATTATGGAAACACGCTACGAAGACCATAAAAAAATTCTTCGAGGTATTTTTACAGACTATGCTCAGCAACCATTTAGATTAGATAACCCGCGAATTTTAGTTATTGGAGCGGGTATGGCTCATGAAGTGAGGGTCTTGCGTGATCTTAACAAAAACGTAAGATTAATTGTTGAACCTGAGAAGGAAAACTTAGAAATAGCGCGCTCAATGGGCAATATTGTGAATGAGCAATGTTATGAAGGATTGGTTGAAAATTTAACCCCTGATTGGAACGAAAAATTTGATATCGCAATTTGGCAATATTTTGTGGCAGGATATGACGATAAGAGTGATTTTGAGACTACCCTAAAATCAATCTACTGCCTTCTTAAGCCAAATGGCATATTCTATCCTGCATCAGATTCTCATATGCTTTCTTTTATACATAAGCATGAAGCAAGCAACGTCTTATACAGCAAAACAGCTATTCCACCCCTTAACTTTGAAGAATCTTTTTCTTTTGGAATTTTTAGACTTGCAAAAAAGCAGCCTAATGATTATTAGGCCGCTCCTTTTATCTTTGAAACAATTAAAAACTAAAATAACGCTCTAAACAGCTGCATGGCGAATGAGCACCTCACGGAGAGTGGCTGTATAGGACATCATAAAAGGACAGCTCTCGTTTTCACATAAATTATAATTGGTAGATAAGTATGATCCTTGATCATTTTGCGGTTATTGAACCAGATCTTTGGATAACCCCCCCTCGTTCGTCAGCTATAAAAATACCTATGGTTGACTAGCAAAAATTCTTCTCCTATCCTCTTTTAAGAATCTATAAGACCGAAGGAATAATACCAGAAGGATGACTGGTCGTGAAAGGAGATTTGCTGTGCATCATTGAAGCTATGAAAATGCTCTTCAATATTTCTGCAACAGCATATTTATGTATCGGCGACTGTAACAAATATCAGACCGTCAGAAACAAAAGAGCCCCCAACAGGAACCGTAGATATTTTGTGAAATGGAGAGCCGCTTCGTAAGCTAATTTTTGAGAAGAGTTGTATCCCCATATGAAAAGGGCTCCATAGCTCCTGTCGAACGCTCCAAAAGCAAATAACCATGGGAATCAATACCCCGTGCAATTCCTGATGCTATTTCTTTTCCCATACTGAGAGAAACTTTCCGGTTCTCTAACAAATCATACCGTTTCCATTCCGACAAAAAAGGGGCTATTCCCATTTCATGAAAAACTTCCATGCCACTCAAGGTTGATTGTATGATGCGCGCAATCACAATATTACGGTCAAACTTTTCATTCAAAGCATCTTCCAGGGACGTCCAGGGTTGGTCAATGCCCTTTATGCCTCCATCTTTCATATTGATGTTCAATCCGATACTGATAATGGCTGTACAATTTCCGTTGGCCTCTGCCATAAGCTCTATTAAAATGCCGCCCATTTTCTGATGGTTCACATAGATATCATTCGGCCATTTCAAGAGCGGTTTTAGGGTTGGACTGAAACTTTCAAGGGCCTGGGCTGTCAAAATGCCAACAACGAGACTTAAGCCCGCCATTTCGCTGATATCTTTATTAAATACATAACGGAAACTGCAATAAATATTGCGTCCAAATGGTGAGGCCCAGGTTCTTCCCAAACGCCCCCTGCCCTTGGACTGATATTCCGCAAGGCAGAAAGTGATATTCTTTGAAGGCGCTTTGTTCTTGAGGTAATCGCTTGTTGAAGAAATGGTCTCAAATATCTCCAACGATATCTTTGGGCGTTCGAGCGCCCTTTCAATTTTCTTTTTGTCAAGAAGGATAAGGGGTGCGCTTAATTGATATCCTTGGTGCTGAGACTTAATATCCACATCATATTTTTTGAGGCGTTGAACAATTTTCCACACAGCCGTGCGAGAAATATCCAAAGTGTTGGCAATATCACTACCCGCATGAATCCCCCCATCGTTCAAGATTTCCAGAACTTTAGAAGTTGTCGAAGAAAGTTGATGGGCCATGGTTTATCTAATAATCTCCTTCTAACAACTTTTTCCAGCGGCATGCCCCGAAGACCACGCCCATTGGAAATTGTAACCCCCAAGCCAACCTGTCACATCAACCACTTCGCCGACAAAGAACAATTGGGGTACTCTTTTAGAAGCCATGGTTTTTGAGGACAATTCGTTGGTATCCACCCCGCCCACGGTCACTTCAGCCTTCTGATATCCTTCGCTTCCCGCGATTCTAACAGGAAAATTATGGATTTTGTCTGCAATTGAAAAGAGGCTTTCTTTCCGAAGATCCGTGATACCTTTATGAAATTCCGGGCTTGTCGCCAGCCTCTCAACCAACCGCTTGGTAAGGTGGGGTTTCAAAAAGTTTGATGGCGTTTGTTTATTATTTTTATGAATAACAAATTCTTCCTTGAGATCAAGGTTGGGCAGCAAATTAATGGTAATTTCCTCATCATTAAATTTTTCGAGATAGGAAGAAATTTGTAAAACAGCTGGACCACTCAACCCTTTATGAGTAAACAGGATGTTCTCCACAAAGTGGGTTTTTTTATAACTCACATGTGAGGGATTGGACACCCCGCTTAATGCTGTAAAGAATTCCCGCTCCTGGTCTGCTACAATTAAAGGCACCAGCGCCGGCCTGGTTGGAATAATATTAAGACCAAATTTTTTTGCAATCCGGTATCCGAAATCACTCGCCCCAATTTTGGGAATGGATAACCCACCACTGGCAATGATCAGGGCATTACTTTGAAAATTACCCATATTGCTAGTTATTTCAAAGTCATCATTTTTAGAAACATCATCCACCATGCAGTTCAGTTTTATCTCAATCTGATGTTTTTTACATAAATCCAGAAGCATTGAGATGATTTGAAGAGAGGAGTCATCACAAAAGAGCTGCCCTAACGTTTTTTCGTGGTAAGCAATTCCATAAGACTCAATCAATTTTATAAAATCATGCTGGGTAAACCCGGCTAAAGCCGATTTCATAAAATGAGGGTTTTGAGAGATGAAATTCTGAGGAGAAGCATGCAAATTGGTAAAATTACATCTCCCTCCTCCGGAAATTCTTATTTTTTCACCAATCTTGCCCGTGTGTTCAACGAGAAGGGTTTTCTTTCCCCGAAGCCCTGCTTGAACAGCTGCCATGAGGCCGGCCGCTCCCGCCCCGATGATGATGACATCGTATTTGTGGGGTCCTTTGATCATGAAGATATACTTTTCAAAATCTCATAGGCTTCATTGATGCGTTTAATTTCTTCTTCCGCCTCAGGGCTACCACCATTTGCATCTGGATGATGTTTCTTGACCAGATCCCGGTAGCGACGGCGCAAGTCATTTGGAGAAAAAGGATAAGACATGCCAAAAACCGCCAGCGCCTTACTTTCAGGAGGCGCAGACGCTTGAGAAAAGGGACGTGCATGAGGGGGAGCGTCATTGTAAAGATCAAAAGGATCTTGAAAAGAAGGCCCCTTATAAATGCCACTCTGAGATA
>CAZXMD010000053.1:0-10521 GCA_964641635.1 uncultured Candidatus Finniella sp.
TACCCTCCACCGTGTTCCTTCCATCGAGAATGCGAAAACATATTTAGGGTGGTCTCCGGAAGTTGGGTTGAGGGAAGCTTTGAAAAAAACATTAGATTATCACCTCAAAAAACCAGCCTTGCCTCTAGATGATCAAGAGGCTGCGTAACAAAACAGATGCAGCTTGCAATAAAAATTGATGTTGATACAGAACGGGGAACAAGAGAAGGCATTCCGGTCCTTCTAGAAACTCTCAGTAAATTCAACATTCCTGCAACGTTTCTCTTCTCGCTAGGGCCTGATAATACGGGGCGCGCCATTCGGCGCATTTTTCGCCCCGGGTTTTTAAAAAAAGTAAGCCGAACTTCTGTACTAGAGATCTATGGATGGCGCACACTTCTGAATGGCCTTTTGTGGCCTGGCCCCCATATTGGACGCTGCCACGCAGATTTAATGCGGCTTGTGAGGGAAAAAGGACATGAAGTGGGCATCCACTGTTATGACCATATTCGTTGGCAAGATGGTTTAGCGACAATGACCATGCGGGAAGTGCGAGATGAGTTAACACGTGCGCGTGATGTATTTCGAGATGTTTTTGGCGAAGAAGCGATCACAGCTGGCGCTGCAGGGTGGCAGGCCAATAGCAAAAGCTTTCAAGCGTATGATGAAGCCGGTTTTTTGTATGGGAGTGATTGCCGTGGACACACCCCCTTTTTCCCAAAATCGGATGGCCAGGCGTTCCGCACCCTTCAAATCCCCACGACCTTACCAACCCTGGATGAATTACTGGGCCGTCCCGAATACCCTATGGAAATTTTGATTGATCATTATATACGCCTCCTCCAACCTCATGCTCTTAATGTTTTGACCATCCACACGGAGCTCGAAGGCATGCTCTATAAAGATTGGTTTGAAGGCATTCTAAAAGCCTGCAAAGATAAGGGGGTAGAATTTGTCTTGTTGGGTAATGTGGCCCAAACCCTTTTGAAAGACCGCAGCACAATCCCGACATACAACGTTATCCAGCAAGAAATTGATGGTCGTTCAGGAACGCTGGCCGTGCAAGCCAAATAGACTTTCCTTACACCAGCTGGGATAGGAATGTTTTTGCAAGGTACGATGGTGGGACGCGCCAAGGAAAAACAATCTTTGTTGACTCCTTCATCTTGCATCATCGCGACCGTTTTATACCACCATATCGAAATAGTCATACTTTCTTTACTATTCGTCATGGAGAATAAAAATCAAACATAGGGGTTTGTAAAAAATGCCTCTCATGTGTTAGGCTTTTTATCATGGAATATGATATTCAATTAACACAAATTACGCTCGTTATTGTGGCAGCCCTTGCGGGTGGCCTTGGACTTGCACGTCTCAAGCAACCCCCTATTTTAGGATATATCTTAGCAGGCATCATACTGGGGCCCTCAGGGATGGGCTTGATTCAATCCCGCGAACAGGTTGGGTTACTAGCTGAGCTTGGTGTCCTGCTCCTTCTTTTTGTTGTTGGAATGGATTTGAGCTTACGCACCTTCAAGAAGGTTTGGATCATTAGCACGCTTTGCACGCTTATTCTGATTGCTTTTAGCATCTTGGTTACCGCTCTTTTGGCTAAATGCTTCGGATGGTCCTTTGGCCTTTCCTTACTTCTGGGTTTTGTTTTGTCCCTTTCCTCTACGGCTGTCGTCGTCAAAATGCTGGAAAGTATTGGAGAAATGAGGACAGATACAGGGCAAATGGCTATCGGTGTTTTGATAGCCCAGGACTTGGCGATCGTGCCGATGATCCTTATCTTACGCAATCTAGAAAAGCCTTGGTATGATCCCTCTCTTATTTTCAAGATTGTTTTATCAATTGGATTGATTGCTGGCTTAATTGCTTATTTGAGCCGCAGACAGCGCGTTCGCATTCCATTAACCCAAATCATTGCCGGTGACAAGGATTTGGCCCCCTTAGCAAGTTTGACGTTCTGCTTTGCAGCAGCGGCAATCTCAGGCCTTATTGGTTTATCCGCTGCTTATGGCGCCTTTTTGGCCGGGCTGGTTTTGGGAAACACCCATGAACGGCTCATTATGCTTGAAACGACGAAGCCTATCCAAAGTATTTTGATGATGGCTTTTTTCTTGTCCATTGGATTGCTTTTGGACGCAAGATTCATTTGGGAACATCTTGGCACTGTCATTTTTGTTTTATTGATCGTAACTATTGGGAAAACAGCTATTAATATCGGTATTTTGCGTCTCTTGCGCCTTCCTTGGTCTCAAGCCTTCCTCATTGGCGTTGTCTTGGCCCAGCTTGGGGAATTTGCCTTTTTATTGTCTACCGTTGGTCATGAAGCACAAATTATCAATGACTTTGGTGAAAAACTGGTCATTGCATTAACGGTTCTATCCTTAGCACTCAGCCCTCTCTGGTTAACGGTTGCTCGTCGATTGCATACCTTTGCGGGCAGCAGCAGTATTAATTTAAGCGGTATTCTTCATATACTGTTTAGTCGAGAGGTTGGTCTTTTGCGGCATGTGATCCATAAACCGGTTAAGAAGAAAAAACTAAAAAATGACGATAATGAGTGACCTTAAAACTCACCGTACAAAACCGGATTTCTCTCTCGAACGCTATCATCCTTCACCCGTTGTCGGCATTGACGAAGCAGGCTGTGGGCCTTGGGCGGGGCCCGTTGTTGCCGGCGCGTTTGTCTTTTTAGAGCCTGACATTGTTGATGAGGCTGTTTTATCCCTTGTGCGTGATTCCAAGCAGCTCTCTGCTTCCCGCCGCGAAAAAGCTTATTCTCAATTAACAGCCCTGATGACGGTACGGTTTGGTATTGGCCTCGCCAGCGTTGAAGAAATTGACCACATGAACATCAGCAATGCGACCCGGCTTGCGATGCAGCGGGCCGTTAGCGGGTTGGGAATTCACCCGGCCGCCGCCCTTGTAGATGGAATCCGCATGCCGGACTTATCCTGCCCTGTCACCCCAGTGATTAAAGGGGACCAGACAAGCTTTTCAATTGCAGCGGCTTCTATCCTCGCGAAAGTAACCCGTGATCGTATCATGGGGGATTTAGATAAAGATTACCCTGTTTACGGATGGGCCAAAAATGCTGGGTATGGAACCGCTCACCACCAGGAAGCATTGCATCTTCATGGAGTGACTCCCCATCATCGGCGATCTTATGCTCCCATTGCAAAACTGATGCAAACCTATTGATCATTACGACAACCATCGGAATTGCCTTTAAGACAACCATTGCACAAATCATGGCTTAACGTTAAATCTTAATATTAAATAGATATAATAGGAGAACCCTGTCATGCGCGCAGAAATCGAATCCATCGTCAAACAAATTGAACAGAGCCTTTCTTTACTCCGGAGGCATCTTTGACTGGGATAAAGCTTTAACCCACCTGGAATCCTTAAACCACGAAGCTGAATCCCCCGATCTTTGGAACAACCAGGCTTTGGCCCAAAAAATCCTGAAAGAACGGGACGCCTTGCAAACCTCTATTAA
This sequence comes from uncultured Candidatus Finniella sp., assembly GCA_964641635.1. Lineage (GTDB taxonomy): Bacteria > Pseudomonadota > Alphaproteobacteria > Paracaedibacterales > VGCI01 > VGCI01. The sequence goes on from CAZXMD010000053.1 coordinate 3,491, forward strand.
ACGCATCCAAGGCCTCCAAAGCCAGTTAACGGATAATGTAGAACTCATCGAGCTTGCGGAAGCTGAGGGAGATTTGGCGGTTACGGCCGAAGCCGAAGCCCAGCTAGAGGCTGCCTGCAAAATAGCTGCCCGTCTCCAACTCGAAACCCTTTTGTCAGGGGAAGCGGATAACAATGACTGTTTCCTGGAAATTAATGCAGGAGCAGGCGGAACGGAGGCGCAGGATTGGGCCTCGATGCTCGCGCGTCTTTACAGCCGTTGGGCAGAATCGAAAAGCTATAAACTAGAGATCCTGGAAGAAAGCCCAGGAGAAGAAGCGGGCATAAAATCCCTCACCCTTAAAATTATGGGTCATCAAGCCTATGGATGGATGAAGACCGAAAGTGGCGTCCACCGCCTGGTCCGCATCTCTCCCTTTGATTCAAATGCAAGACGGCACACCAGCTTTGCTTCCGTTTGGGTTTACCCTGTGATTGATGATTCTATTGATATTGCCATCGAAGATAAAGATTTGCGGATTGACACCTATCGGGCATCGGGGGCCGGTGGCCAACATGTCAATAAAACAGAAAGCGCCATCCGGATCACCCATATGCCCACCAATATCGTTGTCCAATGTCAAAATGACCGGTCACAACATCGGAACAGAGCCCAAGCAATGTCCATGTTGAAAGCACGTTTATATGAGCTTGAACTGCGCAAGAAAGAAGAGAAACTCACCGCCCAAAGCGCTGGCAAAACAGATATCGGGTGGGGCCATCAAATCCGTTCTTATGTTCTCCAGCCCTATCAAATGGTAAAAGATACCCGCACCGGCGTAGAGCGTGGCAATGCGATGAGTGTCCTGGATGGGGATATTGATTGCTTTCTTGAAGCTGCTCTGGCCATGCGCATCGGTGGGACAGAGGACAAAAAACCATAACTCTCCCTATGTAGGGCTTGTTTTCTACCTCTTCCGCCCTATTTCTAATGAGTAGGGGGAGAAATTTGATGTATTTAACCTACTCTTCATCTTATAGCCATAGTCATTTTTCAAACTACGCGTGTTCAAGAAATGGTTATTCTTTTGTTTCCGGAAGCTTTGGCACAACGAGGAATACACAGTACCATGTCTTGCCTTACGCACACCAGAAGAAGCCCCCTAAACCCCGTTGGGCTTACTCTTCATCATATAAACGGGAGTTTTCTGAAAAAGCCACAGAGGTTTTTCGTGGTCTTGGAGACAGGGTAAGAGGTTATTTTTCCCGTAACTCTAAGCCTATTGATCATTTAGGTGGTCTAGACCCTGAAAAACGGCTGTTTCTCATTGATGACATAGAGCGGGATTTAGAAAGGTCGCCCAAACCAGGAAATACCTTTGAGAATATGGATGTCGGCATTTACTGAGCCAATGAACAACTTATGTTCAATCTCAATACCCTAATCAAGCCAAAAGATATCGCGCGTCACGTGGCCCTTATCATCAATTGTCACGATTTGCCCGCCTCTGGCCTGTTCAGAGGGCGGGTACTTTTCCTGGTGCTTTACAGAAACTGGCGGGGCAATATAAAGCTTCTTTAAAATGTCTGTTTTATAAACTTTTGTTTTTAACCAGGAAGAGGACTCATAGGTTTCTTTTTTATGGTCATGAAAATGCCCTGCAAAAAGTCCTTTAATAAGGGGGGTTCTAAACGTTTTGTTGGTCACTAAATTTTCCCAGGCTCGACGCGTAGATAGAGGAACCGTCCAAGCCGAATAGGGATAAAGGCCTCTTGCAAGAGGCGGGGACAGGGCCATCGCTTCTTTCAATCGCTTTGATACGACATTACCATTTTTCTCTTTATCAAAAGGAAGCATATATGGGTCGTCAATTTCTGGTATATGATAAAAGACATAAGCATACTTTGCCCGGGAATTCTTCAGGGTTTGGGATAATTTTTGCACCCCCTGATATTCAGCTGTTTGATCAATCGGGATCAACTTGTGGTCTGCGTCCACAAATTTTTTAGCAGAATAATTGTTTTTAAAAAAAGAATTATCCCAACCGACAAAAAGAAAATCTTTGATCACATACATTCCTGGAAAGGACTGTGGCTGTGCCTTTTGAGAGGCATCCAGGCGGAAATCTACAATAGAAAGCCCGGAAGCTTTAACGTCCGGCATTTCTTGCAGCTCTTTTATAAACTCACCGAAAAAAGGAACGGTATGATGCTGCTCGTCATAAAGGTCGTTGTTTCCTGGAACAATAAGCCACTTTTTAACAGTTGAGTCTTTTATAATCCCCGCAATAGATTCTTTCGCTTTATTCCATTTTTTCAAATCCTTCGTCAGCTTATATACTTTCCCATCTTTTTGAATGGGAATATTGCCTTTCCCTTCGGCCATCGGTTCTAATTTCAAAAGTTTTCCAATGCCAATATCGCCACTTAAAAGAATAAAATCCAAGGCTTCCTTTGAGTTTTCTTTCAAAGCCTTTGAGATCTGGTTTATTTTTGTTATGGAAATATCAAAATCAGATGCAGAAATTTCGGATTCGTGCTCCCGTTTGGAATCTTCAAAAATATGAAGATCCGTTACCTGGGCAAATCTCACCGTTCCAAAAATATTGGAGCAGAGTGAAACCTGAACCATGCACATGAGGAAAAATATTCTTTTTTTCACAAAAATTTCCACAGCCAAAAAAGATAGATCAATCCCTCATTCTTAAACATCCCATGAATTCATTAATATTAGGTTAGGAAGCTGAAATGGGTGTATCGCAAAACCGCGACCGTGACAATTTTCCCTATTTATCAGAAATAAAATTTCTTATATATTTTTTTTACTAAAATTTTTGAAATCAAGCAGTTAGGGGGAAAGCCTCAAACCACAACCAAGTACTGGAAACACGTTCACGATGGGGTATTCCTTATACAAGAAAAAAGAGGATAAAGCTGAGGCTGCCCCTCACATTGAATACCACTTTCAACCCCCACTTCAACTCCCCTTCTCTATCCCAACGCCTCAAAATCAGCACCTCAAACGCTTCAAATTTGGGGAATGGGTACTTGACCAGAGATGGATTGCCCCAGATCAACTCGCTGTTGCCCTAAAGGAACAGACGCGCTCCCGCAAACGCCTGGGAGAAGTCATGCTGGACTTGGGCTTTCTTACAACAGAACAACTCTTGAAGGCTTTATCGACCTTATCTGGCCTTCCCTCCATCTCCCTTATCAACCAAATCCTTGACTTATCCATTGTTCAGCAAATTCCCTTTGAAATTGCCAAGCGGCATCAACTCATTCTCTTTGAAGAAGATGGCAACGGTCTTCATGTAGCGATGGCCGACCCGGAAGACCTTCTAGCCCTTGATAGGGTGCGTATGGTATTGGGATCTCACATCACACTCATCCCTTATCATGCAACGTTGGATGGAATTTCTCATGCTTTAGAGGTCTACTATCCTCAGCCTTTAGTTGATACTCAAGATGGCGAGGTTGTTCGCCTTGTCAACGACCTCATTTTAGAAGCGGTTCGCTTAAAAGCATCTGATATTCATTTATCACCAACTCTCCATCGTATTGACGTTCAATATCGACGCAATGGCCTTTTACACCAAGCTCATACCCTCCATAAAGAGAGGTGGTCAGCCATTTCTGTCCGACTAAAGATTATGGGAAGCCTTGATATTGCAGAGTCCAGACGTCCTCAAAATGGGCGCTTTAGCCTAAACCTCGGAGGACGCGAAATTGACTTCCGTCTTGCTTGCCACCCGACAATTTATGGCGAAAAGATGGTTTTACGCATCCTTGATAAAACTCAATCTTTACGAAGCTTAGATGAGCTTGGGTTTATTATTGAGGACATTGAAATAATCAAACGACTGGTTCAACTCCCCCAAGGCATGATCATCCTCAGTGGGCCTACGGGCGCCGGGAAAACGACAACTCTTTATGGCCTTCTCAGTTATATGGATGCTTTAACACGAAATATCATGACACTGGAGGAACCTGTTGAATATTACCTGCCCAACATCCACCAAACAGAAATTCGGGAAGGAGGGCCCTTCCGATTTGCAGAAGGGATTCGCTCTTTGCTCCGCCAAGACCCGGATGTAATTTTTATTTCTGAGATACGAGATGCAGAAACCTCTCAGATGGCTTTACGGGCTGCAATGACAGGTCACCTGGTTTTGGGCACCATCCATGCACGGGATAGCCTTACCGTTCCCCAGCGCTTTCTTGATTTGGGTATTGCTCCTTCCCTATTAAGCGGGAACCTAGTTGCGAGCATTGCTCAACGCCTTGTACGCCGATTGTGTGAAATTTGCCGTCAACCTAAAATTGTAACCCTTGAGGAGCGGGAGCGCCTTGGTCTTCCAAAATCAACGACGCATGTCTTTCAAGCCGTTGGATGTTCCTCATGCCTAGAGGGTTATCAGGGCCGGGAAGCAGTTGCTGAGCTGGTTTTATTTGACGAAGATTTATCCACCGTCATTGCGGAAGGTGGATCCCAGAATCATTTACGAAAGGTAGCGAAATGTCAGGGGCTTCCGACCTTATGGGACCGGGGCATCGAAAAGGTTTTGGCGGGCAAGACGACATTTTCTGAAATTGACCGCGTCATTGGGATATATTATTAATGCCCCTTTATGCCTACAAAGCCACATCATCTCAAGGAACAAAACACACTGGCTATCGATTTGCCGCCTCAACGGACGCTATCTATCTTTCTTTAAAAGAGGAGGGTTTACTCCTAACTGACTGTGAAGAAAGCAGAGAAGAACGTTTCTTGCCACGTCTTTCTGGCAAGTTTTCTAGGGGAATCTTTCAAGGAATTCCAAGATTATTGCTCATAGATTTTTGTCATCATATGGCCCAATTAGATGAGGCAGGGGTAACCATTGATACCGCCATTCATGACTTAGCCTTATCAAGTTCCCATCGGGGATTCCGAGCTCTTTTACATATGATTCATGATGACTTGCAAGTTGGCATTCCCCTATCAGAGGCTTTAGCCAGGCATCCCAAAATATTTGATCGGGTTTTTCAAAAATTAATCAGTACGGCAGAACAGACAGGGACATTTGCCCCACAATTTCGTCATCTCGAAGATCATCTGCGCCGACTTGAAAGCATGAGCCATCAAATTCGCAAAGCGATCCGAGCCCCTCTAATTTTACTCGGATTGATGATCTCCTTGATTCTGGTGATCATCGATTTTGTTCTCCCCAACATGGCGACGCTCCTTGCGTCACTCGGGCTAAAAGAGCTTCCGTTGTCAACACGCATCTTACTCCACATGGGGCCGGCTTTAGCCTATATTCCCCTGGTCTTCCTGATTATTGGAGGGATACTCATTCTCACTTATCTCCTTCCAACAACCGGCTATTACCTAGCCCGGTTAGTCCTAAAACTTCCCTATTACGGGCCTCTCGCTTTGAATCACTTCTGGCATGTCTTTGCTGTCATGATTGGCGCCGGCATTGACCTTTTACCCTCGCTCACTCAAGCGGTTCAGGTGGTCAAAAATCCATATTTACGGGACAGGCTCGCCTCCCTTTCAAGCGAAATTACGGCCGGAGCAAGCTTGTCGGAGACCTTCTCACGAGAAACAGCGCTGGTTTCTCCGCTCATGGTGCGGTTATTAAAATTAAGTGAGCAAACAGGGCGCTTACGGGACCTCATTCCCCAAGCCGCTTCCCATCACCACAACCACACCTTTCGTCAAGTAGAAACGTTGGTGGCGTGGCTTGAACCAAGCCTGATCCTGATCATGGGTGGATTGATGCTCTGGATTGTGCTAGCTGTCATCGTTCCCTTCTATGGACTATTTGGGAACTTGTCATGACAACCCTGACCCTGGAAGAAAATCAGATTTTAGAAAATGATCACAAGATAGCCGACCTATCTATTTTTCTCAAAAGACTGTCTCTCAAAACAGAGATCACCTTAATCTTAAAATCCCATGATGCCCTGTATCACTTGTGTCCCATCCGGAAAGCAGTCCCTTTTTTAAAATCAGCGGAGTATCCTCCTCCTTATTGGGTTGGAGAAAGACGCCTTCCTAAAGGTCAAACGTTTATTGGCGGCATTATGCCCTCGCCTTTTATAAAAACAGCCATCAGCCTGATCACTGAGCATCCTTTTCCCATAAAGGGGGTCTTCCTATGGACCGATTTAATCACCGAAGCTTATGGGCCCTTCGATCCGGGGTGGACGTTCATTTGGCATAACCATCATCTGCTGATTTGCCAAGATGGCGTTTTGCGAATCAGCCGTTCCTGTTATCTGCCACTTGCACAAGAATTACCGGCCATTCTCCGTTACCTCAAACGGTTTGGTTATGAAGAGGAAATGCCCATAACACTCTTCAAGTCCTCTCTCTTTTCAGAGCCTTTACCCTCCTTTATTCATCCGGAGATCCGCATTCCACAGGATATATCCCGACGCGGTTTAACACTCCAAATCCCGGAGCTAGTCCCATTGCGGCGTCTTTCCATTTGGTCACAAAAAATTCGCAATCTAGCCTACGGAATTGCTTTTCTGAATATCTTAGGAACGGCTTATTTTAGTTGGCAAATCAAGATGGCAGCTGCAATAGAAATGTCTTTGAAAGCACAAATAGGCGCTTTACCGGTCAAAGACCCTGTGGACGAAACTAAGATACAGGCCTTTAAGGACTATCGCCTTTTATTAAAGGATCGCCCGAATCCTCTACCTCTTATTCAGCAGCTTGTCCCTTTAATAAGAGAAAAAGCCGTTGCAACCCGTCTCCAATGGACAGCCAATCCTTTGAGGCTCACACTTCACCTGGAGCTCAACCCCCCCGCTGTTATACAGGAGCTTTTGTTAACTCTTCGGTCTGAACTTCGCGCCCACAAGTTAACCTGGCGACAACAGGAAGAGGAGCCTCTCAAAGGAATATTGACCATAGAACAACACACTCTTGAGAAACAGGAGGGTTCATGATTCTGTTCTTTTTAAGGAAAGCAGGCGTTAGTTTGGGGGTCAGTATTCTTTCTTGCGTCCTCATCATCTTTTCTGGCTTTTATGCTGCCAACCATCACCGTC
>CAZXMD010000053.1:10531-10813 GCA_964641635.1 uncultured Candidatus Finniella sp.
ACACCATTTGCTGTTTCTGAATCACCAGGCCGTACGTTCTCAAGAAGCAGTGACCCTTATTAAGGCTCATGAGAAAGATTTTGCAACCTTTCAGTCATCTCAATTTGAGAAATCCTTCACCCCCGAAATGCTTCAAAGTTCTATCCATTATGCTATTGAATTTGGACAAATTTCCAGAAAAAACCCAGACTCTCCAATCTCCCAGGAGCTTTCTTTTTCAATTCCCTGTTTACAAGACCGGGATATCTTTATTCTCCTGGATCACCTGCTCAATGAGGGGCC
>CAZXMD010000054.1:0-10812 GCA_964641635.1 uncultured Candidatus Finniella sp.
AGGCGAGCTTTGATTATTTATATTATGGTGAGAGAAAAAAGTCTTCGGAGCAAAAAGAGGAATTTGCTGACATTAGTGATGATCCCTATTTGCAAACTGAAATAGATTTCTTTGCGAAAAATCCATCTTATTCTATTTTCAAAATTCAGGATGATTTAATGAGCCCATTCTATAATGAAGGGGATATCGTCGTGGGTAGAAAGGTTATTAATAAAAACCAGTTTCATCGTTATCAAGGGCATGTTTGCATTATAGAGCCTTCCGGAGCTGATAAACGTTTGAGAAGAATTATAAAATGCAATGATCGAAGGGTAACATCGTGCATATTAAACACAAAAACGAATCGAAATGTTGAGTTTATTGAAGAAATAGAAGCTCTTTCAATCGCTCAAGTCCTCTGGCATTGGCATTTATCCGACTTGGTTTAGAGCCTATATGTTTAGTCCTAGAGTCACGATCCCCCATGTTCGGGGTCATGCCAGGCCATTTTGTTGAATTGTTCTGTCAGGCTTACAAACTTGTTGACTGCGGATTCTAGCTGGGTATCTTTTTCGTGTCTTAAAATTAGGGCATTGCATTCATTAATTACAGAACAGCCTATCGCATGTTGCTTGAACGGCCTGTTCACCCAGCTTCTCAAAGTCGAGCTTCATCCCAACTTTCACAGCGAGGTCTGTAAATGCTTCTCGCCGTTCTACGATCTGAAATGCAGCCGCATCCCTTTTGATCCGTACTTCCGTATATTCAGAAATCCCCTTTGAGAAGGATGCCTTGAGCAGCGTTCCTTCAAACGCTTTCAGGTTAGGTTTAACCTCTTCAAATCGCTCCAGCCATACCATTAGAACCGTTTATAGTTCCCTTATCGCTTATTAGGTAAATCGAACCTATACAACAACTATAATGTGAGATGCCTGTTGCCCAACCAAATCATAGCGGTGCTGCTCAATGGTTGTATGGGATATGTTGAACGGATTGTCCACAAAGTTAATGGTGCCATTTGCACCCATCTGATTTGTAACGGGATTAAAGGTTACCAACGTTCCACCACTTCCATTATCGGTGATACTGGAAATGAGGCCCACTAGGTCATTTATGCTTGGAGCCGTTCCCGGAACACCAAGCATAACATTATTGAACTGGAGTATATCGGTCATGCTGTTGAAGGAATTGACCGTATTTGCACCAATATTAATCGCCGGATTAAAGATGAGTGTATCGACACCTGCGCTGCTCGCATCCAAATTAAAGGTTGTTTCACCAGCAATCACTTGGTTGTTCGCTAAGAAATCGTTAATGGTTTCAACATTAACAATCGGATTGCCGTAAGAATCGAGCGCATTGGTTAACAGATCAATGTGGTTAAGCTGACCCACCAACGTATTATTTCCTGCTCCTGCATTCAGAACGTTACTGCCGAATATGATAGTATTGCCGGCGATTTGACTGACGCTGTCTTGCACAAGCACCAGGTTATGAATATCGGAATAAAGGGTGTCGTCTCCGTTTCCTCCTGTCAGAATCTTGTTGCCAAAAGTAATGGTGTTATAGTTAACCCCATTAATGACATTACTGCCTATATAACCATAGTTGGTTGCTGATAAGGTTATATCCTGTAGCGTGCCGTAAAGCGTATCGTTCCCGTCTCCTCCCGTTAGCGCTGCGTCCCCGAAGGAGAGTTTATTAAACCCGCCATTAGCTCCACCAACAATGCCTTGATTTGCTTCTATTATGAGGTTATGCATCGCGCCGTAGACTATGTCATTTCCGGCGCCTGCATTGACAGCGTTACCGCCAAACATGAAATCATTATACGCCGGGCCAAAGTTGGCCGTTCCATTATAGCCTCCAATGACTCCACCGGCTTCTGCCCTCATATTAAGATCATGCATAGTTGCGTAGATGACATCATTTCCATCGCCTGTGTTAACTGTATTGCCGCCAAGCACGAACTTGTTATAACCCCCAACATAACCACCAATAACACCGCCCCCGACATCAATATGCATCGTTATATCTTGAAGGGTCCCATAAATGGTGTTTGACCCATTTCCTGTTTGGATGGTGTTGCCATGAAAAGTGAAGGTTTGACTTCCGGCTAAGTATCCGCCGATAGAACCGCCATTAGAGATCATATTGAGGTCATGTAAGGTTCCGTAAATCAAGTTATGTACGCCCGCTCCTTCATGTGTTGTGATGATGTTGCCATCGAAGGTAAAATTCATAAAGGCATGGTAATATCCACCAATGACCCTCCCGCCATCGATCATCATATTCATATCATTCATGGTGCCGTAGATTATGTTTGTTCCATAGCCTGCCGTAATGGTGTTACCACCAAAGGTAAAGGTTGTGCTGCTAGCGTTGAAGGTCGCAAGGTCAAGGAAGTAGCCGCCAATGAGTCCCTGATATCCCACTGTCATATTGAAGTTATTCATCGTGCCATAGATTGTATTATCGCCATTGCCCACAGTGAGGACATTGCCTTCAAAAATGTAGATGCTGGAGCCGCCATTCAGGCCCCCAACGATGCTCAAATTATTATCCAGTGAAGACGCTGTTATATTGAAATCATGCATCGTTCCGTAGATTGTGTACGCAATATTCCCTGCCGTTATCGTATTGCCGCCAAACGTGTAGAGGCTAAAACCGTTGTTCTGGTCAGAAATACCCCAGCTTCCAGAGGATGTCAGGTTAATGTCATGCAAGGTCCCATAGATCTCGGAATGAAAGGAATTCTTGACCTTATCGCCGCCAGCATCAGCATTAATGGTATTGCCAAGAAACGAGAAAGTATTTCCCGCCCCGCCTGAACTACCAATGAGGGACGACGTGCTTGTGATATTGAGATCATTCATTGTCCCACAGATCAAACTGTTCCCACGGCCTATATTGATGGTGTTGCCACCAAGTGTGAAGTTATTATTGTTAATGACCCCACCATCTGTCGCAACCAAGGATAGATTATGTAGATTCCCATAAACTGTATGGCCTCCATTGCCCAAGGTAATACTTACGGGTTCCCAGACCGTATTCAAGTCAGAAACAGTGGCTGGCCCCGTTATCCCATTGCCGTCTGCGACTATGGTGACATTAACAGAATTATTAATTGTTGTCATAAGAGCCTCCTACAGTTTATACAAAGAGCAGCCAACCATCAATATAGGGGGAAAACAAAAATATTCAACAGTTATAATAAAAATAAAAACGAATTATATGCAAATATTTCCATAATTATTTAAAATAAAACTACATCACTGATTCAATGGAGATATTTTTTTATTAATAATTTATTCGGTTGGTTCTTGGATTTTCTGTAGGCTTATTTGAGATATGTCTCTCCTTTTGCCTTACATAAAGTAAAGAATTTGAGGTGAGCTGCGCCAAATAAACCCTTTTTCTCTTTCAAGACATTAAAATCCCTTTCAAAGTCTTTGACGGCTTGGTCACTATCATCGCCAAAAACCAGGTGTGTTATTGTGTGCTCCTCCAGCTCAGGATAAACAAACTTATAAGCAAAAGCTTTCTGGTGGTAATAAGAGGGTTTATCAAGAGAGCTTATAAAAGTATCGTGATAGCTCACAGAAGCAACCAATCCCGCGTGACAGCAGTTGGTAGGGATATCCTCAAATAAAATATGATTATCATTCTTAGCGCATGACTCTATACTAGGAATTTGCAAAATCGCTTCAAGACCGATGTTCCTTAATCGTTGAAGTGTTTCCTCAAAACAAGGCCAACCGCTTGAGAGAACGATGTTAACGCCTAGGGCGATCATGTTTATAATAAAGGATACGGATTCACCCCGGGCTCCTATGCTTTCTGGGCTTAGAGCATCTTTTGGGTTGCTATAATTGGTGATGACTCCATCAACATCCAACACAAGTAAAATAGATTTTGGCAGGACGCCTTCTTTGAGTAAGTTTCCGGTGTAGGCTTTTATGTCTTCCAGATCCTTGCTCATATTGTCACGGGGCTTTATTGTGATTGTTAAATTGGGTTTTGCTCTGCTACTGGGTGTATCATTTTCTATAAACTTATCAGTTGCTTGAGAAGAGGAGAGCGTCAAAAAAAACGCTAAAGTATACAAGGTAGAAGACGGTTTAAAATACGCAGCGATGTTGATCATAATTTTCTCTGCCTACTTTCACAAATGAAAAATACTTATGCCCAGTATGCGCCTTATTCTCCCTTTTTGTAATTTATCATTTTCTGGTGAAAAATCGGACTTGCAATTATCTGGGGAATGGGTATGATTCCTATTGAACCTAGTGGGCGGGCGTAGCTCAGGGGTAGAGCACAACCTTGCCAAGGTTGGGGTCGAGGGTTCGAATCCCTTCGCCCGCTCCAATATCAAAGGTGTCTAAGCTTAAAACGTCCCTGGATTATTCTAAATTTCTAGTAATTATGACCATGAAGCGCCTAGATCGTCCTTTCTTTCAGCGTCCAACGGTTCAGGTTGCCCAAGATCTACTCGGCAAATGCCTTACCTTTCATAACTTTTCTGGAATTATTACAGAAACGGAAGCATACCATCAAGATAATGACCCGGCCTGTCATGCTTATAGAGGAAAAACACCCCGCAATGCCCCCATGTTTGGTCCTGCAGGGTATTCGTATGTCTATTTCATTTATGGTATGTATTATTGCTTGAATATTGTGACAGAAATTGAGGGCATCGCTGCTGCTGTCTTAATCCGGGGCCTTAAAGTAGACGCCCTATCTCTTGACGGTCCTGGAAAGCTCTGCCGCCATTTGAAAATAACAAAAGAGCATAATGCCATTGATTTAATAAAATCCAGCAATTTTTATCTCACTGATAATGGCATAAAACCTCAGTTTATTGCTACTCCCAGAATCGGTATTCGCCAAGGAACAGATAAATTATGGCGTTTCCTTACTCAATCTTAACTATCTTCCATTAAAATATAGACTAGGTCCCGGTATAGGGCACCTCTAAAAACCTCGTCATTGCGAGGAGCGAAGCGACGAAGCAATCCATGAATCGTTTGAATTCAGATAGATATGGATCGCCGCGCTCCCTGCGGTCGCTCGCGATGACGGTTTTTAGAGGTACCCATAGGGAAGTGTTGTATTGTGAGGTTTTTAATTTATGTCAATATTTGACTCAAAGTCTGAATTGATTGCGTCTGTTTGCCAAGAGCTCTATGGCAAAATTCCTCATGAGAATACAAATATAGATATATTCGCTCACCATTTTTTCAAGCGGGCCCCCATTGAATCTCTTCAAAAAATGCTTATCTCTGAATTGGTATTTATTGCCTCTGAAGCCTGGAAACTCTCTCAGACACGTCGCCCTGATGAATCCCTTCTTAAAATCGTAGAATATCACTTAAGCCACCATACCCTTCCTCGCTTAGGTATTTTTATGGTAAACATAGATCAGCCTTTCCTGATTGATTCAATAATAGCGTATCTGGATAGAAATGACTTTAAAGTAGAGCTGATGGTTCATCCTGTGCTGGGTGTGCAACGAACAAAGGAAGGCAAGCTGGTTTCCTTGGTCAATTTAAAAGAAACTCATCCACTCGTTAGTGCAGATCTCGGGAATGAGCTCAAAAGCATTGATTCTCAAACCTTAATCGCTGAAAGCACGACAGAGTCCTTAAAGAAAAGTAATCAACCTGAATCCATTGCATTTATTCAAATTAAGTCGAATTTGAAAAAAAAACAAATTGAAACTCTTCGAGAGGAATTAAATGAACTGATCACCCAAGTTCGTAATGTCGTTTCCGCTTGGCCTCTTACGAGAGAGCGTATTCATGCTTTAAGTGACCATATTATAAAACTTCCTTTACTTAAGAAACTCCCCTCTCTTGATGAGCGACAAGACCTTAAAGAATTCTTAAATTGGCTAGAAAGTGGTTACTTTATTTTCTTAGGAAGTCGATATTTTTCCATAAATCCCAGGATAAGGGCCAAGGAAAATCTTAAAAGAAATCGGCAGGATAATTCGGTTTTATGTTTAGAAAACAACCCGGATTCACCGGATTTAGGATTGTTCCGAAATGAGGCCTACACAAACAATCCTGATTTACTCCCTGTCTTTAGCCAGACCTGTTTGATTACCGATAAAACAAAATCTCGCACCTCGGGATTATCAACGTTATCCATCACAAAGACCAATTCTCGATCAACAGTACACCGGGGCTCACGAATTGATTCTATAGAGATCATTGATTGGGATCACAATGGAAACCCCCAAGGTCTTTATCAGTTTATTGGTATCTTTACGAAAATAGCGTTTACAGGATCTGCCTTTGATATCCCAATTATTGGTCGAAAAGTTGGAAACGTGTTTAACCAGTTTGGCCTTGCCCCCCAATGGCATGACGGGAAAACGCTGATCAGTATTTTAAATAGCATTCCTCGAGATGAACTGTTTTACTTAGATGAAGATGAGATTTATGAGTTAAGTCAAAATGTGTTGAACATGAATGACAAGCACTCCTTAACCTTGGCAATTCGCCCTGACATCTATGGCCGCTACATCACTGTCATGGTATTTATACCTAAAGAAAAGTATAGCGTCTCTTTGAAAGATCGTTTTTATAAAATATTAGAACATCACCTTAAAGGGAAAATGAGTTCCGACAATGTTTTTCTTGGTGAATTAGATTATGCACGATTAGTCTTTGTGGTTAGTTATCCTGAACCGACACTTGTTGCCTATAACCAGTCTGATATTGAAAAAGTCCTGTTAGAGGCGTCTTTAAGCTGGAATGATTATCTAGAACGCCTGATCAGCGCTCATTATGATGAGGAGAATACAGCCAACCTATTAGCCCGTTACCAAATGGCTTTTCCAGCAACCTATATTGAAGCATTTAAGCCAGAACAAGCCTTTATAGACATTAACTACATTGAAAAAATTACAGACACAGCGCCGATCAACCTTTATCTTTATAAGGGGAATGGGCCAAAAACCCTGAAAGTTAAAATTTTTCATGCTCATCATTCTCTGTCTTTATCCACGTTATTACCCATATTGCAAAACTTAAGCCTCCAGGTTATTGGAGAGACCTCTTATTTATTGGAAAAAGAAGGATATTCTGTATGGATTCATGATTTTGAAGTTAATCACCATGAAGCTGAAAATTGGAAAACGAACCACAACAACTTGGTGCAAGCCTTTCAACACATCTGGAATGGCACTGCAGAAAATGACGTCTTGCACCAGCTCATTTTAAAGGCAGGATTAAATGTCCGACAAGTTACCTTGGTGCGTGCATATTTAAAATTTTTAAGGCAACTTCAGTTGCCTTATTCTATTGGGTATTTAGAAGAAACACTTTCATACTATCCTGATATAACGCGCCATTTTGTAGATTTATTCGAATTACGCTTTTCCTTAAAATCCACAAAAGCCAATGAGTTAGAAAAAGTCCATCTCCTCAAAGATATTCACCATCTTTTAGGGGCCGTTAATCGTCTGGATCATGATCGTATCTTGCGCCTCGTCCTCAATGCCATTGAATCAACTGTCCGCACCAACTATTTCCAGACATCGGAAATGGAGGCCCATAAACTTGAAGGGTTAAAACCCTATTTATCTTTAAAATTTGACGGCCGCAAACTGGAAGATTTGCCTCATCCAAGGCCATTATATGAAATCTTCATTTATTCTCCACGTGTTGAGGCCATTCACCTTCGGGGGGCTAAAGTAGCTCGCGGGGGTATCCGGTGGTCAGATCGACCCGAAGATTTCCGCACGGAGATTTTAGCCTTGATGAAAGCGCAAACCGTCAAGAATGCTGTTATTGTCCCATTAGGCTCCAAAGGTGGGTTTGTTGTAAAAAACCAGGATAAATTCACCAATCACTCAGACATGATGGAAGAGGTTGTCAATTGTTATCAGATGATGATGCGCGGCATGTTGGATATTACGGACAATATTATTAAGGGAGAAATTGTTCGTCCTCACCAGGTCACTTGTTATGATGAAGATGACCCCTATTTGGTTGTGGCTGCTGATAAGGGTACAGCTGAATTTTCAGATATTGCCAATGCTATTTCGGCAGAGTACGGCTTTTGGTTGGGTGATGCCTTTGCCTCGGGAGGGTCTTCAGGTTATGACCACAAAAAGATTGCGATCACAGCGCGTGGCGTTTGGGAGTCTGTAAAACGTCATTTCCGGGAACTCAAGCTTAATTGCCAAACCATGCCCTTTACGGCTGTTGGTGTTGGAGATATGAGCGGCGATGTTTTTGGCAATGGTATGCTACAATCCCCCAAGCTTTGCCTTTTAGCGGCCTTTGATCGCCAATATATTTTCTTGGATCCTGATCCGGATATGGAGATAGGTTTTAAAGAGCGCAAACGCTTATTTGAGATGCCTCAATCAACTTGGAAAAATTATAACCCCAAACTTATTTCGGCAGGAGGGGGGGTGTTTGACCGCTCTGTCAAATCCATTAAACTAAGTCCTCAATGTCGCAAAGCTTTTGGGATTAGTCATGCAGAAATTAGACCGGATGATCTCATCAAATCTTTACTTTGTATGCCGGTTGACCTACTTTATTTTGGCGGTATAGGAACTTTTATTAAAGCGACGACAGAGACACATTCTGATGTTGTGGATCGCACGAACAATGATATTCGTGTCAATGCAAAATCTGTTCAGGCCAGGGTTATTGGAGAAGGAGCTAATCTTGCCATGACCCAACGCGCCCGCATTGAATATTCCTTAAAAGGGGGGCGCCTCAACACGGACGCGATAGATAATTCTGCTGGGGTTGACTGCTCTGATCATGAGGTTAACTTAAAAATTCTCTTTAGTACTCTTGGCAGCGCCGTTTCTCGCATCGAACGGGACAATCTCTTAAAAGAGATGACAGACGAAGTTGCAAAATTGGTATTAGCGGATAACTATCGTCAGACTCAAATCTTGAGCGTTTTGGAAGCAACTAAGTCATCAGAGATTAATTCCTATCAGTCTTTGATACGGATCCTTGAAGCAGATGTCGGTCTTGATCGTTCCTTAGAGGCCTTGCCGGATGACGAGACCCTGGAGCAGCGTCAGGTTCGGGACCTGGGGCTAACTCGACCAGAATTATCTGTTTTGTTGGCGTACTCTAAAATTGCCCTTTATGAAAAAATCTTAGGCTCAAACCTACCCGATAAAGCTTTTTATCGACCATGGTTTCAAGGTTATTTTCCTAAAGTCATTCAAGAGCGGTTTGAGAAGGCAATCCTCTCTCATCCTTTGCGCAGAGAAATCACAGCTACTGTTCTGGCAAATGAAATTATAAACCGCGTAGGGCCAGCCTTTATATATGAGATTATTCAAACGAGTAGCATCAATGAGGTCGATGTTGTTGATGCATTTTTCTTGGCCTGTCATGTGTTAGAGCTCCCCAAGCTCTGGAGTAAGATTGACAATCTTGATTTCCTTATGGTGGAGGATGTGCAGATCCAAGTCCTTTTGGATATTAAGCAGTCATTAGAGCAAATTGTTTTGTGGTTCTTACGTCATTCTGATATAAAACAGACGTATTTTGCAGGACTGCACACCTTATTGTCCCAAGTTCCTGATAGGCTTCATGGGGATCAAAAACACATTTTTGATATGAGAAACAACGGCTTTATGCATCTTGGAATTCCTCCAGACATTGCTCAAAGTTTAGCTATGATTCCTTTCTTGCCTGCTTTGATGGACATCATGCTTTTGGGCAAAAAACATCACAATCCCACGGCTATTGCTCAAACTTATTTCACTTTGCGCTCAAAAATTGGACTTGATTGGTTAACGATGCAGGCATCGCAACTTCATCTTGATACTGACTGGCAGCGGAGCGCCCGAACGATTTTGATCGATGATTTATCCCAAGTTCAGTTTAAGTTAACAAGTAGGGTGTTAAGTGAAGGTGTCGATAGCGACGTGGATGCTTGGATGCAAAAAAACAAAGATAACATCCATCGCATACACCCCATCCTAGATAATATTAAAAGCGCAGGGCACCCTGATTTAGGCATGCTGAGCTATGCTATGCGGCAATTGGAACGTCTTGTTTAGGGGCATACTTATTAAGAGGTGGTCCAACAAAAAGGAGAATACTATGACCACATCATCTTACGAAAGTCTAAGCCATTCGCGCTGGGACTTCAAATACCACGTTGTCTTTGTGCCAAAAAACAGAAAGAAGGTTTTGTATGGAAAAATCCGGAAGTTTTTAGCACCGCTATTTCATGAGCTTGCGGGTCAGCGCAACAGCAAAATCATAAAAGGAAACATGGTGCAAGATCATGTCCACATGCTTATTGCGATTCCTCCAAAATATTCGGTTGCGGAAGTGATCGGATATATCAAAGGGAAAAGCGCAATAGGGGTTGCCCGTCAATTTAGCGGGCGGACGAAAAACTTCAATGGAGAACGGTTTTGGGCCAGGGGCTATGCTGTTTCGACGGTGGGATTTGAAGAAAATCAAATCAAAGGATACATCAAGCATCAGCAGCAACTTGATGGGCAGGGTTCTGATGAATCCGGAGAATTTTAACTCGTAGTGCAATTTGGCAGCCCTTTGGGCTGCTCACATCCGTCAAGCCCCCCGCTCCGCGGGGGCGTTATGACTTTAAAGTGTATAATGTTTGCCTTCCAGAGTAATACCAAGTCCCACAATTAATTGTACAAATAATTTACAGAGCATAGAGTTTTAATATCGTCTTGAGGAAGGTTGTTAATAAAACTTGCGACAGCATCTTTGATGGAAGATAAAGTCAGGTAAACTTTATTTCGAATTGTGTATAGTAAATTAGTTTGAAAAATGTACAATTTATGATAGATTGTAATAATTA
>CAZXMD010000055.1:0-10806 GCA_964641635.1 uncultured Candidatus Finniella sp.
CAAGACTGCGGGCAAAGTTAGCTGAGCCATTGGTGACAGGGATAGAAATCAAATAAATAATTACAAATGTTACTCCAATGGCGAGGCCGCCAAATCCTTTTGCAAAACCGGAACTTATTGTGCTCAAGGTCACAAAAACGAGCAAAGCTGTAATCGTTGCTTCGGTGACAGCGCAAGCCAAGAGGCTATAGTGATTTGGGGAATGGTCACCCCAGCCGTTTGCGGCGAACCCTTCAGCAATAAACCCCGTGTGGCCTGATGCAATGATGTAGAGGAGATAACCGCCGATAATGCCACCAACCAGTTGAAAGAATACGTATGGGACAATTAGTTTGGTGTCAAAACGTTTGCGCAAAGCTAACCCAATCGTAACGGCTGGGTTTACATGGCAACCAGAGACAGGGCCAAGAGCATAGGTCAAGGCCATAAGAGTTAATCCAAAAGCAAGAGCGGTGCCCAATGCGCCTATTTCATTGCCAGCCAAAACAGCGCTGCCAGCCCCCACTAAAACTAACATTAAAGTGCCAATCATTTCTGCAAAATATTTTGAAAACGAACTATACACAGCAACCTCCACAAATGTTATTGATGCTTACTCCACTTAAAGCTTAAACGCATTTTTGAAATAAATCTTCTAAAATTTTAAGTAAATGCTATTTAATGGATTTTTTCTTGGAAATGTTGTCTCTATAGTTCAGGAATCAAGGAATAATTGAATATAAATTTACTCTCTATTTCTTGAAAGAAGATAATTTTTAACCTTTACAGAAGTCATGTAATGAAAAATTTGTGTCATTAATGACGCCAATTAGAAAGAGGATGAGTCAATCATCTCGCTGCAAGCGCTCACGACGCTCGTGGCGCTCCTGCGCTTCCAGGCTTAAAGTGGCTATGGGCCGCGCTTCAAGACGCCGCAAGCCTATTGGTTCGCCTGTTTCATCACAATATCCATAAGAACCTTCCGCAATGCGTTGAAGGGCGCTTTCAATTTTGTTGATAAGCTTTCTTTCCCTGTCTCTTGCGCGGAGTTCAATGTTCCGGTCCGTTTCATTTGCTGCACAGTCAACGAGATCAGCTTCAATTTGAGGTTCTTCTTGCAGGTGTGTAATTGTTTCATTTGATTCGTGAAGTAATTGGTCTCGCCAAGTTAACAGGCGACGACGAAAATATTCAATTTGTTGTGAGCTCATAAAGGGCTCTTCATCAGAAGGTTGGTAGGTTTCAGGCAATTCTAAAGACATACATACTCCTCGTCAGCGTACTGTTAGGACCATAATATTGGCCCAGGTTTTCGACTAATATTGACCTACTATAGGGTGCGACAAAATGACAATCAAGTATCTAAAATTTAATTTTTAATTTATTTTTTACAGGTGTGTCCTTTAAGTCAAACATTTGGAAAAATATCGAAAAATCAATTTATTAGATGGTGCAAAATTTATGGTATTTCGTTCTGAGGTTAAATTATATATAGTAAAGGACATAAAAATTAAGGAGTTCCCGATGAACAAAGATAATATTATACCCCATGATCCTGAAGCTCTTTCCGGCAAGGATTTGGAAAATGTTGCCGAAGCGTTAGAAAAGCAGGCGGAGTCTGAAACCAAGGAGCTTTCTGAGCTTGAAGGAGAGGTTGCTACATTAAAAGACCAGTGGCTGCGCGCTATGGCGGAAACAGAAAATCTGCGGCGTCGCGCCACGCGGGATCGAGAAGAGGCCCTTAAATATGCGAGTGCAAATTTTGGCCGCGATATGCTTTCTATAGCCGATAACTTGCGTCGGGCGCTTGAAACCTGCCCCCCCATAGAGGAATTGCCGGAGTCAATTAAAGCGCTAGTTCAAGGTATCGAGTTGACAGAAAGCGCGTTGTTGTCTGCTTTTGAGCGTCATGGAATCAAGAAAGTCGAGCCTATGGGGGAAAAATTTGACGCAAATCTGCACCAGGCCATGTTTGAAGTTGAAGATGGAACTGTTCCGGCCGGTATCGTGGTTCAAGTATTGCAAGTGGGGTATGTTATGCATGATCGCCTATTACGCCCGGCAATGGTTGGTGTTTCTAAGAGCGCCACAGAATCTTGATCTTTAGAATAGGCTGATTTAAAGTTTTTGTCGCAAAATCTTGTTTTTTTTTGACGCTTGTTATATATTGTTAGCAGACAAATATGAATGCTGCTAATTTCGTAGATCACATTTTTTAAGGAGTAGACAAATGGCAAAAGTAATTGGGATTGACCTTGGCACCACCAACTCTTGTGTGGCTGTTATGGAAGGCAAGAATGCGCGTGTGATTGAGAATGCAGAAGGTACGCGAACAACTCCTTCTATGGTTTCTTTCGGGGAAGGTGGCGATCGTTTGGTTGGTCAGGCGGCTAAACGCCAAGCGGTGACAAATCCGGAGAATACATTATTTGCAATTAAGCGTCTCATTGGCCGCCGCTTTGATGATCCGGTGACGAAAAAAGATATGGACCTTGTTCCGTATAAAATTGTTAAAGGTGAGAATGGTGACGCATGGGTTGATGGCCGGGGTGAGAAATTCAGCCCCAGCCAGATTAGCGCTTTTATTCTTCAAAAGATGAAAGAAACAGCGGAAGCCCACCTGGGAGAATCTGTAACGCAAGCTGTTATTACTGTCCCGGCTTACTTCAATGATTCTCAGCGTCAAGCGACAAAAGATGCGGGACGCATAGCCGGCTTGGAAGTTTTGCGTATTATTAATGAACCAACGGCGGCAGCCCTTGCCTATGGTCTTGAGAAAAAAGGAAGCGGACTTGTTGCCGTTTATGACTTGGGCGGTGGTACGTTTGACGTTTCCATTCTTGAGATTGGCGATGGTGTGTTTGAGGTTAAGGCGACAAACGGTGACACGTTCCTGGGAGGTGAAGACTTTGATGCGCGCGTCATGGACTACGTTGCGGATGAGTTTAAAAAGGAACAGGGCATTGATTTGCGTCAAGATAAATTGGCATTACAGCGCTTAAAAGAAGCTGCGGAGAAGGCAAAGATCGAGCTTTCCTCTTCAATGCAAACGGAAATTAACTTGCCCTTTATTTCGGCTGATACTGCAGGCCCAAAACACTTAAACGTGAAATTAACACGTGCAAAATTGGAATCTTTGGTTGCTGATTTGATTGAGCGAACAATTGCACCCTGTAAAGCTGCCTTAAAAGATGCAGGTTTATCGCCAGATCAAATTGAAGAGGTGATCTTGGTTGGCGGAATGAGCCGCATGCCAAAAGTTATGGAGACCGTGAAGTCCATCTTTGGCCGTGAGCCGCATCGGGGTGTTAACCCGGACGAAGTTGTTGCGATTGGCGCTGCCATTCAAGGGGCTGTTTTGCAAGGTGACGTGAAAGATGTTTTATTATTGGATGTAACACCCCTTTCTCTCGGGATTGAAACCTTGGGAGGTGTGTTTACAAGGTTGATCGAACGCAACACAACCATTCCAACCCGTAAAAGCCAGACTTTCTCCACAGCTGACGATAATCAGACGGCAGTGACGATCCGGGTATTCCAAGGCGAGCGGGAAATGGCTGCGGATAATAAGGTGTTGGGCCAGTTTGACCTGGTTGGGCTTCCTTCCGCACCGCGGGGCGTTCCCCAGATTGAAGTAACATTTGACATTGATGCTAACGGCATCGTTCAAGTTTCGGCCAAGGATAAGGCCACGGGCAAAGAACAGCAAATCCGCATTCAAGCCTCCGGTGGATTGTCAGAAGCCGATATTGAAAAGATGGTTCAAGAAGCCGAAGCCAATGCGGAGGCAGATAAGCAGCGGCGTGAAATGGTGGAAGCGAAAAATCATGCGGAAGCCCTTGTCCACTCGACAGAAAAGTCCTTGACGGAGCATGGAGATAAAATTTCAGCAGAGGAAAAGACGGCGATTGAAACTGACCTTGCTGCATTGAAAACGGCTCTGGAAGGTGAGGACCTCGCTGACATTCAAGCCAAAGCTCAAAGTTTGGCGACCTCGTCAATGAAATTGGGTGAAGCCATGTATAAAGACCTGCAGGACAAAGAAGCTGCCGGAGGGACTGAAGCACCATCTGAGGTTTCAGCAGAATCAGAAGGCACGGTCGTTGATGCTGAATTTGAAGATGTTGAATCCCCAAAGAAGCAATCTAAATAGACGGAGGGGTGACGGCCCTTCTTAAGTGTGGTAGGTTTTATTTGAATTTGTCCTTTATTCCGTCATTTGCGTTCGCGTTTGCCAAAGGTTATAGCGCAACTCTTCGCAATGACGGAAATTTTTATATGGTAGAAGACTATTAGAATCAATTGAATAATTTAGATAAGTAAGACAGTTAATGGCAAAAGCAAAACAAGATTACTATGAATTGTTGGGGGTCAGTCGGTCTTCAACAGCGGATGAGATGAAGAAAGCTTATCGCAAGCTCGCGATGCAATACCATCCTGACCGCAATCCAAACGATAAAGCAGCTGAAGCTAAGTTTAAAGAAATTTCCGAAGCTTATGACGTTCTACGAGATGACCAGAAACGGGCGGCTTATGACCGTTTTGGGCATCAAGCCTTTGAAAATGGCGGTGGGCATCCGGGTGCACATCCCGGCGGTGGGGGCTTTGGTTTTGATTTTTCTGACATCATTGATGAAATGTTTGCCGGTATGGGGGGTGGGCGTCAATCGGCGCAAGCTAACCTACGGGGGTCAGATATCCGCTATAACGCGGAAATTACCCTGGAAGAAGCTTTCCATGGTACAAAGCCTCATATTAAATATATGACGCCCGTACCTTGTGATTCCTGTAAGGGGTCGGGAGGAGAAGGGGGAGCTGCCCCAAAAACGTGCGCAACCTGCCAAGGGCGGGGCAAGATTCGCGCTCAGCAAGGGTTTTTTACCATCGAGCGTTCCTGCTATTCCTGCCAAGGCATCGGCCAGACCATTGAAAAACCGTGCAAAAGTTGCCAAGGTACGGGCCGTGTCCGGCGGGAGAAATCACTGGATGTCCAAATTCCGGCCGGCGTTGAGGATGGCACCCGGATTCGTGTGGCGGCAGCTGGTGAGGCGGGCGTCCGGGGTGGGGAACCTGGAGATCTGTATGTTTTCGTCAGCATACGGCCGCACCGATTCTTTCAGCGAAACGGGGCAGACATTCACTGCCGTATCCCGATTGTCATGACAACGGCGGCTTTGGGAGGAGAAATTGAGGTGCCAACGATCGATGGCGCCCGCACGAAATTGAAGATTCCAGCAGGGACGCAAAGCGGTCACCAGTTCCGCTTACGCGGTAAGGGTATGAATGTTTTCCGCAGGTCAGGCGCCAGGGGAGATATGTACGTTGAAGCCCTTGTGGAAACGCCGATGAACCTGACGAAGCGCCAGCAAGAACTTCTAAAAGAGTTTGAATCGGGCAGCAAGCAAGAATCCACAAGCCCTCAATCGGCCGGGTTCTTTGCTAAGATGCTTGACTTTTGGGGAGACCGTAAGGGGTGAGGGGTTTTACCTAAAAAATTTCAAAATATCAGGGTGGGAGCGATTCATATGTTGCAAAATACCGCTCACCCGCTCGTGCCTCGCGACCTCTCCCACAGGGGGAGAGGTAAAGTACGCTACTCATTAACCTATTAGGATAAAAGGGTGAAACCTCAAAAATCGTCATCACAAATTTGGCTATATGGTATTCACGCCTGCCGTATGGCGTTAGAGAATCCTCACCGGCAGGTCATGTCTATTTATGTTCTTAACGATAGTGTTTTGGCGAAGGTGCTGGTCAACGGGGATCGGCATCGCTCCAAAGTGAAACTCGTTGATCGGAAACAGATAGAGGGGTTGCTTCCACAAGGGGCCGTACACCAGGGGATCGCCATTCAAGTGGCTCCTTTACCTCCGTTTATGATTGACGATCTGGAGAAAGTGTCTGCCCCCAATCAATGTGTTATTGTACTGGATCAGGTGAGTGACCCTCACAATGTGGGGGCCATTTTGAGGTCTGCCGCCGTATTTGGGGCAAAAGCGGTGATTCTGACAGACCGCAATGCGCCGTCTGAATCCGGGGTGTTAGCCAAATCGGCCTCAGGAGCCTTGGAAATTGTGCCCCTGATCCGTGTTACCAACCTGGCCCATGCGTTGAAGGACTTGAAGGATATAGGCTTCTGGTGCGTTGGGTTTGCTGAAACAGGGACGCAAACCCTGGACCAGATTGACCTGAAAGGCAAAATAGCCCTTGTTATGGGAGCAGAAGGGGACGGCATGCGCCGCTTAACCAAGGATTTATGTGATTTTACCGTGAGCCTTCCGACAGCTTCCCCCTTCAGCGCCCTGAATGTCTCTAATGCCGCTGCTATCGCTCTTTATGAAACATTCCGGGTTCAGGGGACGCCTTAAGCCCAACGTCAAGCCTTTTCAAACTTTCATTTAATTCAGCCACATTAATTTTCTCTGTTCCAATGAACCCCCAAAGTTTGGGTTGGGTATGCTGTTCGACCAGGCGTTTCAATATGCTCGCATCCATATGACGCACCTGCGCAATGCGGGGAATTTGATATAAGGCTGCCCGGACGGAGATATGGGGGTCATATCCGCTGGCGGAGGCGAAGAGCAGGTCACGAGGAACTAAAGTGCTATCAGAAGTGCCTTTGGGTGGATACTGGGATATCTGATTTAAGCGCTCCTCGACTTGTTTCCAGAGTTCTGGGTTGGTG
The DNA here is from genome assembly GCA_964641635.1 of uncultured Candidatus Finniella sp. Classification (GTDB taxonomy): domain Bacteria; phylum Pseudomonadota; class Alphaproteobacteria; order Paracaedibacterales; family VGCI01; genus VGCI01. The sequence continues at coordinate 6,665 of CAZXMD010000055.1, forward strand.
AGCGATAAATTCGAAGCGCCAGAATAGAGGCGTCCGCTCATAGAGGGGCGGCCCCGGAACAAATCTTCTTTCTGAAAGGGTTTTGTGGGGACAGAGGGGCGTGCTGAAGGGATAAGAAGCCCAACGCTTGTCACCAGAAGAGGAAAGATAATCCCAAGGCCAAGGGTGGCGAGGGCCGTGAACCGGAGGCTAACTTTGATTTGTTTATTCATGGTCTATATGACTTTCAAATAGCAAATGAGTATATCGATGATTTTGATCCCGAGGAAGGGGACGAGAAGACCACCAACGCCATAAATCATCAAATTTTTGCGCAAAATCTGTGCGGCACTGGCGGGGCGAAACTTGACCCCCTTAAGCGCCAAGGGCAATAGCCCGATCATAATCAGGGCATTGAAGATAACGGCAGATAGAATAGCCGTTTTAGGGCTGTATAAATTCATGATGTTTAAGGCTTCCAGGCCAGGATAGAGGTTGGCAAAGAGGGCAGGAATGATGGCAAAGTATTTGGCGACATCATTGGCGATGCTAAAAGTCGTCAAAGCGCCACGTGTAATGAGCATTTGCTTGCCAACAGCGACAACGTTGATAATTTTTGTGGGGTCAGAGTCAAGGTCTATCATGTTGCCAGCCTCTTTGGCGGCCTGAGTCCCCGTATTCATGGCAATAGCAACATCCGCTTGCGACAAAGCCGGTGCATCGTTACTTCCATCCCCACACATGGCGATTAGGTGTCCCTCCCTCTGACTTTGACGGATAAAGTTTAACTTTGCCTCAGGGGTCGCTTGGGCAATAACGTCGTCAATACCCGCTTCAGCAGCAATGGCCCGAGCTGTAACAGGATTGTCCCCTGTGATCATGACGGTACGGATTCCCATACGCTTGAGATGGGTGAAGCGCGCCTTCAGACCCGGTTTGATAACATCCTTAAGGTGGATCAAACCAAGAAGCTTTCCCTGGGTCTTTTCCGTCGTCATAATTGCTAAGGGCGTTCCCCCTGAAGAAGAAATACGATGTACTTCCTGTGTGAAAAAATCAGGGAGTGATTGAGTAGCCCCTATGGTCTCCTCCATGTAATGGATGACGGTATCTGTGGCTCCTTTTCGAATTTCGGTGGTCTTATGGCGAATGCCGCTCATGCGGGTATGGGCGCTAAAAGGAATAGGTTCAAATTCTTTTAAAGAGGGTGGAGGGGCCCAGGCATATTTGTCTTTAGCGAGCTGAATGATGGATCGTCCCTCCGGTGTTTCATCGGTTAAGGATGCCAGCCCTATGGCCTCAACGAGGTTGGCAATGTCAATTCCCGGCATGGGAATAAATTCGACGGCGCATCGGTTGCCTACGGTTACGGTGCCAGTTTTGTCAAACATCATGACATCGACGTCACCGGAAGCTTCAACCGCCCGGCCTGAGGTTGTCAGAACATTTAATTTTAAAAGGCGGTTCATACCGGCAATGCCAATGGCTGACAGGAGCCCTCCAATTGTGGTTGGAATAAGGGTAATAAGAAGGGCAACCAGAATGACAATATCCAGTGGTTTTGGATTGGAAAAGAGAGCAAGTGGTAAGATGCTGGCGACAACAACAAGGAAAATGAGGGTCATCGCCAGAAGCAGGATTGTTAAAGCAATTTCATTGGGTGTTTTTTGGCGAATGCTTCCTTCTACCATGGCGATCATCCGATCAAGAGCGGTCTGACCTTGAGCTGCTGTGATGCGAATGCGAATCCAGTCAGACAAAACGCGTGTTCCCCCTGTAACAGCGCTACGGTCTCCTCCACTTTCCCGAATGACAGGTGCAGACTCGCCTGTAATAGCGGATTCATCGACAGAGGCAATGCCTTCGATAATATCTCCATCACTGGGGATCATTTCATTGGCTTCCACCAAGACGGTATCCCCAAGAGCTAGCTGGCTTGCAGCAACCGTTTCGTAATCGCTGCCTGCCCAGCGTTTCGCCATAATTTGAGCGCGTGTGGCTTTTAGATTTTTTGTTTGGGCCTTTCCTCGTCCTTCAGCAAGAGCTTCGGAAAATGTTGCAAATAGGGCTGTCGCCCATAACCACAAGGTGATTTGACAGGTGAAACTGAACGAATCCGGATTGGCTTCCAAAAAGCAGTAAAAAGTGGTGTAGAGGGCGCCAATCTCGACGATAAAAATGATGGGATTGCGCCACAACAGCCAAGGAGCCAGCTTCTGGAAAGATAAGATCAATGTTTTGATCAGAAAAGAAGGGCTCCATAGAGATACTGCCCTTAAGGAGTCTTTCATAATCGGGGTGGAATGTGCCATTGCGATACCTGTTCAGCGAGGGGGCCAAGGGAAAAAATAGGAAAGAAAATCAAGATGCTTGTCGCTAAAATAACGGAAATAAGCAAACCGATAAAGAGTCCTCCCGTGGTTGGGAATGTAGCTGCCGTTGAAGGAATTTTAGGTTTTTGACTCAAACTTCCGGCCAAAGCCAAGGCGGCGATCATGACCACGTACCGTCCAATGGTCATCGTAAGCGCGGTGGTGAGTTGGTAAAAGGTCATGTCTGATTTAAGGCCGGCAAAGCTGCTGCCGTTATTATAGGTCGTTGAAGAATACGCATAGAGAATTTCCGTTAATCCATGGGGCCCCGGGTTTAAGGCCCCATCCGGAGCATAAAGGGCTGCAAACGTCGTGAAGAGTAAGGTAAAGATAGCGGGAATGATAAGGGCCGCTACAACCATTTTCATCTCAAAGGTTTCTATTTTCTTTCCCAGATATTCCGGGGTTCTTCCCACCATCAGGCCCGCTAAAAAGACGGTTAAGATGGCATAAAGGATCATTTTATATAATCCGTTGCCGATGCCTCCAAAGATAACGGCGCCAGACAAGATGTTTGAGAGGAGTACGAGGCCTGTCAGGGGGGGAAGGCTCGATAGGGCCGCATTGGTGGCGCCGGTTCCGGTTGTTGTTGAAGTGACGTTGAAGAAAATTGTTTCTATCCAGTCAAAGTGCATCTCCATGCCCTCAAGAATTGGCCCTAAAGATCGGGTTGCTTGCCATTGAGCAAACAAAGCGAGCCCTAAAGAGGACAGGAACAGGATCATCATTGCCTTTAAGAGGGCTTTTCCTTGGGCAGGATCCCCAACCATTTGTCCAAAAGTTTTGGGTAAGCTAAAGACAATAAGCAACATCGCCCCTATCTCAATTAAACCGCAAAATGCGGAAGGACATTCAAGCGGGTGGGCGGAATTTGCTTTAAAAAACCCCCCTCCGTTGGTTCCGAGGAATTTAATGGCTTCCTGGCTGGCGATGGCTTCATAAAGGGCTTGTGTCATACCAAAACCAATGAAAATAAGGGCGAGAAGGAAGGACAAAGGAACCAATACCCATAAGATCATCCGCGTGCAGTCAACCCAGAAATTACCGATGGTACTGGCGCCATTGCTCTTTGTTCCATTGGATTTTGCGTTATTGTTATGGGTTGAGGGCCTATGATCCATAAAAGCGCGCATAACGGCTAGAGCAACGGCCAGGGCTGTCCCCGCACTTAAGAACATTTGGGCGCTTAATCCAACCGTTTGTATGACATTTTCCAGGGTTGATTCTGGCGTGTAACTTTGCCAGTTCGTGTTGGTGACAAAGCTGATAGCTGTATTGAGAGATTGAATAAAGCCTACCCCAGGTTTATGGAAGAGGAACCCTTGGGTCATCTGCAACGTGATCAAAAAGAGGGCCCCGGCGACATTCAGGCAGACTGCTGATAAGGCATAAGTTTGCCACCGCTGCTCCTGTTCAGGTTTTATGCCGATCCAGGAATAGAACCAATTGGCAAGGGGGGATAAGGCTTTGTCAAAAGGAGTATCCAGTTGAAGAGCCACCTGGGCCATATAGGCGCTTAACGGGCGGCTGAACAACCAGACTATGCCTAAGACCAAAGGGATTTGAAATAGGGATATCCACGTCAACTGATCAGGCATCAATTAGAAATTCTCCGCGGATAACAGCATGAAGAGTAAGTAGACAAATAAACTGCCTGCAATGCTTGTTGCAATGGTCATTTCCATGTCAATTCCCTTCAAATAAATAAGGAGCCTCATTGAAATCATGGCATATATTTTTGGGATCAACAATGGGGTGAGTGAGAGATAGCTAACCAGATTTTTTCAGAAG